>NZ_QAIJ01000230.1:4199-14483 GCF_003060985.1 Stenotrophomonas sp. HMWF023 | reverse complement strand
GGCAACACCCAGTACCAGCAGCGCCGCCAGCACCAGCGCGACCGTCACCAGCAACTGGCGTCCGCGCGTACCAGGCTCCTGCAGGGGTGGTCGATGGCCGGCCATGCCTCAGCCCTGCGCCTTGCCGGTGACCAGGCCGACCTGGGCCAGCTCCAGCCGCCGCAGCAGATCCAGCACCTCGACCACACGCGCGTACTGCACCTGCGCGTCACCGCGCACGATTACTGGGAAATCCGGCGAGGTCGCACGTTCGGTACGCAGGCGGTCCTCCAGCTCGGCCATCGTCACCGGGTAGGCGTCCAGGAATACCTGGCCGCTGGGGTCGATGGTGATCGCCTTGGTCTTGGGCTTCTCCAGTGCGGTGCTGTTGCTGGCTTTCGGCAGGTTGACCTCGATGCCGGGAATGGAGGCGTTGCTGGTCAGGATGAAGATCACCAGCACCACCAGCAGCACGTCGACGAAGGGCGTCACGTTGATGCCCTTCTCGCGTTTCTTGATGCCGAACTTCGCCTTGTAGGCCATGGCCGGTCCCTCAGCCCTGGACCGCGGCCGGGCCGCGCCCGTCCTGCTCTTCGGCCAGGCGGGCGGCGAACTCGTCGATGAACACCGCCATGTCGGCGCCGATGGCTTCGGCGCGTGCACCCAGCCAGTTGTAGCCGAACAGTGCCGGGATCGCGACGCCCAGGCCGGCGGCGGTACACAGCAGCGCTGCCGCCATGCCCGGGGCCACCGAGTTGATGTCCACCGCACCGGCCATCGCCGCCACCACGAACACCAGCATGATGCCGATCACGGTGCCGAACAGACCCACGTACGGCGCGCCCTCGATGGTGGTCGACAGCCAGTTCATGCGCCGCGCCATCGCCTCCTGTTCGCGCACCATCACCGCGTCCATCGACGCGCGGATGGCGGCGATGGTGGCCGCGCTCAGATAGCCGGAGTTGCCATCACGCTGATGGCGCTGCTGCATTTCATCGATGGCCACCTGGTAGATGCGCCACAGCGAGCCGTCGTGCATCGCCGTCGGCACCTTGCCCTGCCGGTTCATCTCGGACAGCGTGCGCAGCGGCACGCCGGAGAGCTTGCTGAAGCTCTCGGTGAACACTGCATTGGCCTTGCTGGTACGGCCGAAATGGCGGCTCTTGGCGATCATGATCGCCCACGACAACAGCATCATCAGGCCGAGGATGGCCACCACCACCCAGGCGTCGAACGGCATGGCCTTGAGGATGAAGGCGAAGTGGCTCTGTCCGGCCGATTGCTCGTCAGCACCGTAGCTGATCAGGCGCGAATCGGCTCCCTGCGCGGTGGCATCGGCCAGCAGCAGCGCCGCCGGGCGCGCCACGCGCGAGATCCGCAGTTCATCCAGCGCACCATCGAAGTTGGCCAGCGGCTGCGTCGCACCCGGTACATCTGCACCTACCACCGCAGCGGTGGTCAGTGCCGGCAATTCACCACTGAGCTGGGCCACCACGCGACCGTTCAGATACAGCTGCAGCGCACCCTTCTCGGCGGTAAGCGCGAGATGCGCCCACTGCCCTTCCGGGATCGGCTGCGCTGGCGTGCTGCGCTGACCGTTGAGCTGCACGAACGGCACGCGGTTGTCGATGCCCAGCACCAGCTCGGCGGTGCCATCGCGCCGGGCGTAGATCGCCTGCGCGTTGGTCAGTGCGCCCGGTTTGATCCAGGCAGAAACGGTGAGCGGCGCGCCCGCTTCCTGTGCCAGCGAAGCGCTGGCCGGCAGCGGCAAGGGCCCGGCACCCAGCTGCACGCCACGTCCGATCACCGTGCTTTCCGCCACGGGCACTACCGCCCCGGCTGTGTTGCCATAGGCCGTGGTATCCCGCGCTGGCGCATTGGCCTCGGCAAAGTGGTAGACCAGCGTGTAGTCCGGATCGAACACCTGCTGGCCATTGCCGCTGGCCGGCGCCTTCGCATTGCCGTAGTACATCCAGATCGTCTGCGGCGCGGCGGCGGTCAGCGCCGGAACGTCCACCCAGACCAGGGCCAGGCCCAGGTTCGGGTCGAACTGCTCGATCTGATGGGCCAGCACGGTGCGCCCGTCAGCAGAAACAAAGCGCAGGTCGTTGCCCCCGTCCTGGGTGCCATCAAAACCGAAATTACCCGTATGCAGGCGCAGCAGCAGCGGTGTACGCCCGGGATTGCCGGCCAACCCCGCGCCCTGTGGGCCAGCGTCGACGGTGATCGGCTTGCGGTACTTCCATTCGGCCTGCCACCAGTTGGCATCGGCCGCGGCGGCGGGCAGCGCGATCAGCGCAGCCAGCAGCAGCAACATTCGGGAAAGCAGACGGTCCATGCAAAAGGTCTCCGGAGAACGCATCTCAAGGGAAGGGTCAGTAGCTGGTGCTGATGTTGAAATGCAGGCGCGGGTCGTCCTTGCGCGTGACCGGGCCGTCGGCGTAAGGCCAGGCGTAGTCCAGGCGCAGTTGCAGGTGTTCGCCCAGGCGCAGCTGCGCGCCGAGCCCGACCGAGGCCAGGTTGTACTTGTCGCGCTGTTCCGGCAGCGGCTGACGCAGGCGCAGGTAGGCCGCGTCGGCGAAGCTGTACAGGCGCAGATCGGTACCACTCCACAGCGACCACGCCGGGGTGCGCCATTCCAGGTTGGCCAGGCCACCGTAGTCGCCGATCGCTTCGGCCGACAGGTAGCCACGCACGGTGTACATGCCGCCAGCGGCGAACTGCTCGGCCGAGACCAGCGGCGCATCGGTCGCCTGCAGCGAGCCACGCGCATACCACTGCCAATCGTTGCCGAAGGTGTGCGTATTGGAGACATCCGCCTTGAACGCCACGAAACTCGGATCGGCCCAGTAGCGCTTCTGACCGAAATCGTTGGCGTTGCTGCCATAACCGAACAGACGCCGGGTTCCCGCCACCAGCTGCGTGTTGATGCTCAGCTGATCGTTCTCGCCCTGGCGCACGCCGACGAAGGCCAGCGTGACTGGTGCGTACTTCAACGGCGTCTTCAGGCTGTCCTTGCCCATCTGCGTGTCTTCTTCGGTGTCCTTGAAGTCCACGCCGAGGCTGAGCTGGCGCCACCACTGGCTGCTGCCAACCAGGCGGTAGTTGAGCTTGAGGCCAATGGAATGACCGTTGCCGATCACGTTGGTGCCGGTACCGGTACCGACCTGCCCGCCTGCATTCAATACGCGGCTGTCGGACTTGTAGCCCGATGCCTCCAGGCTCCACGGCGTGCCTTCGAACGGCATCGTGTACGAGGCCGAGAACACCTTCGCCTGTTTGGTATCTTCCGGCGCAAGGTACACGCCGATGTTGGCGCTGTGCCCGCGCTTCCACAGGTTGTCGTGGGCCAGCGATGCACTCAGGCGCAGCTTCTCGGTATCAGCGCTGTGATCGTTGTTGAGTGCCGCGCTCGCGCGCCACGGCGACTTCTCTTCCACCTGCAGGTCCACATCCATGGTGCCCGGCACCTGGCCTTCGCGCACCAGCGGCAGCACCTGGCGGCGGCCACCTTCGTTCAGCGCAGTCAGTTCCTTCTGTGCCTGGTCGAAGTTGGGCACGCGCCCTTCAGCCAGCGCCGGTACCCGTTCGCGGATGCGTTCGGGTGAGTCATGGCGCGCACCAACCACGCGCAGCTGGCCAATGGGCGTCTGCTGCACCTTCAGCAGCACCACACCCGCGTTGACCTGCTGTTCGGGCAGCTCCACGTAGACCGATTGGTAGCCGGCCTGCTGGTACAGCGCGTTGACTGCATCACGCGCCTTTTCGACATCGGCGAGCGTTTTGCCGGGGCCGAGGAACGGTTCGACCGCACGTTCGATCTGGCGCGCATCGAGCACGGTGTTGCCGCGCACGATGTACTCGTTGATGTTCACCGTGGGCGCTGGCGCGGCGTCCTGCGCGAGCGCTGGAAATGGCAACGACGCCAGGGCCAGCAGCAAGGGATGCAGGCGCAGCGGGAGGCGAGCGGCACGGCACGGAACGGGAGTCATCGAAGGCATCGCGTCGTATCGAAGGGAATGGCCAGGGAGCGGCGCGTGGGTCTACCAACAGGACGTGCAGGCCGCGTCAAAACCGCCAACAGTTTTGTGACAGCACTGTCATCTGTTGACGATGCTGAAACAGGCGCAGGCGGACACTTCGCTTGGTACACGTCTTCATTGCAGAGCGCCTGCTGCCTCGGGAGATTCAAGATGCACGCCACCCTGCTTACGCCAAACCGCCCCGCCCTCTGCCTGGCGTTGGTTCTGGCCCTGGCCTCACCTTGGGCGCGGGGCGACCAGGCTGACAAACAGGCAGATGCAACGCCATGCATCGAGGTACAGGTCAATGGCGAGCGCATCCCCGCCTGGGATTGCCTGCAACGCAAGCTGGCGCCGGCAGAAAGCGCAACCGCCCGCCCCAATCTTCCCGAGGCCGAACGCTTGATGCGCAAGCCCGGCAACCAGTTGCTGCAGTACAACCTGGAAGGCACGCGGCAACGCATGGGCGATGCGTTCGGGCGTTCGGTGGTGCCACAGCGCCCAGCGCGCTGAGCCGTGTTCAGTGCCGCCCCAGCGCGGCGGGGACGATGCCATCGGTAGGCATTGGCGGCAATTCGGGCACGGGCAGCGAGCGCGGCTGTCCTGCCTGCTGCAGTTCAATCGCGTTCGCGCTGATTGCTGCCAATACGGTAGATGGGCCAAGACGCTGGCCCGGTGCATAGGCCTGCGCAGGCGCCCCATCCACCGACAGCAGCGCCAACGGCGCCTGCTGCCCGGCCATTACGCCCAGCACGGTCACGTCGGTCTGCACCGCACCGGGCGAGAGCAGCCGCACCAGCGGTGCGCTCGCAGCGTCGTCGAAGGCCGGGCCGGCGGGTACGGCGACCTGCACCGTGGGGGCGGCAACGCGAGCCGGTGCCATGAACAGGGCCATGCCCCAGTATCCCGCTACGGCCAGCAGCAGCATCGCCGCCAGCAGGGTCAACATGCAATTGCGATCCCAACGCCTGCCGTCCATGTTCCGCACCTTCGCCAGGGTCCTGTGCGGCCACGCTAGCAGCTGTCGCTGACGCTTTTGTTTCATCATCCGCGCCTACGCTGGCAGGTATCGGCAAGGACGGGAGGCGATGTCCGATGCAACGCAGGCCACGCGGCTTCACCCTGATTGAACTGATGGTGGTACTGGTCATCATCGGCATCTGCACGGCGGGCATCGGCCTTGGCCTTGGCAGCCTGCTCGACCCTGCGCGGCAGCTGCGCCAGGAATCGGAGCGGTTGGCGCAGCGCCTGCAGGTCGCGCGGGATGAAGCACGCATCGATGGTCGGCCGATCCGCTGGCAGGCCAGCGCAGAAGGCTATCGCTTCAGCCGCCGCGACAGCGAAGGCTGGGTCGAGCTGCAGCGCGATGACCTGCTGCGTCCCCAGCAGTGGCAGACCCTCGGCATAAAAGTGCAACCTGCTGCCGCCATCGAGCTGAGTCCTGAATGGATCGGCGTGCCGTGGGAGCTGGCGTTGTCGCTGGACGGTCGTCGACTGCGTCTTCGTGATGATGGCAGTGGACAATTGCAGGTCATGCAGTGAAGCGGAAGCAACAGGGATTCACGCTGATCGAGGTGCTGATCGCGTTGGCCATCGTGGCCATCGCCTTGGCGGCGGTGATGCGCTCGGTGGCGGTGGCGACCGATGACCAGTCGCGCCTGCGTGACCGTCGGCTGGCCCTGCTGTGCGCGCAGGACCGCTGGCAGGAGCTGCGCCTGGCCGCACAGCCACCCGGCGATGCACGCCTGCTGTGCCTGCAGGGGCGCACCCGTTTCCTGGTGCAGCAGCACCTGGGCAGCGGCGCCGACGGGCAACCGCAGCTGGACTTGAGCGTGGTGGCCGAAGATGCACCGAAGCAATCGCTGGCGCGCCTGCAGCTGCCATGGACGGCGGCGCCATGAAACGCGCTGCGGGTGGCTTCACCCTGATCGAAGTGATGATCGCCATCACCATCATGGGCGTGCTGGCGGTGATCTGCTGGCGCGCACTGGACAGCGTGGCCAACACTGACCAGCGCCTGCGCCAGGCCGATGCCGAGACCAGCACGGCGATGCGGGTGCTGCAGCAGTTCCAGCGCGATATCGAGATGCGGGCTGACGATGCGCTTATGAACGGCGCGGTGCGACCGGCCGATCAGCCTGCACGGCTGCTGCCGCCGTCGTTGACCAGTGAGCGCCACCCTGATGGCGGCTTCACCTTGGAGATCACCCGCAGCGTCGGTAGTGATGGGCTGCAGTGGCAGCGCGTTCGCTGGTGGCGGCAAGGCAGCACGTTGTGGCGTGCCAGTGGTGCGCCGTCCGATCATTATCCGCTGCCTGCGCCCGAGCCGACGCGCGGGCTGCTGGTGGCCCGTGATGTGCAGCGTTTCGAAGTGCGGGCATGGCAGCCGGGAGTGGGTTGGGCGATGCTGCCCAGCCAGGGCGAGGTATTGCCGGCGACCGGTCTGGAGTTGCGGTTGGGTTTGCGTGATGGACGCGGGCCGTTGAGTTACCGGCGGGTGTTGGCGCTCTGAGAGGAGCATCCACGCATGGCGTGGATCTACTGAGCTGCATCCACGCATGGCGTGGATCTACTGCTCCCCGGTCGCCGGGCGCTGTCCCGCGCCCGGCGACGCCGTGTCGGTGGTCCTCACCGCTGATGGCTGCTCCCTGCCCTCGGTGCCGTCCTGGCTGGGGCCGCCACCGTTCCCTGGCAGCTGGCCCGATCCTGTGTTCTGCGCGTGGTGGGTGCGGATCTTGGTCCGCACCGTTCCTCCATCCACGCGTGGCGTGGGTCTACTGGGTCGGCTGCTTGCCTGCGTCTGCCCGGGCCTGCGGGAACTGGAAGGCACTGTTGACGTCGTAGCCCGCGGCGGCGGCCGTGTTTCCGCGTGCTGGCGGATCGATGCTGCTGCTGGCACTGCCGAAGCCGAGAATCTGCACGCTGATCACCGACGGCTGGTTGCGCCGCGCATCGTCCTGGCTCTTGCGCATCACGTCCTGTGCGGCCTGGCTGGCGCTGTTGGCCGCAGCGCTTGCCGACGCCAGCGCGTTGACGTTCACCGAGGCCAGTACCGGCAGGCCCTTGCTGTCGCCCTGCACCTGGATGTTGGCGGCGTTGAGCACCTGCAATGCCGCCAGGTTGATGTTGCCCGACACGCGGATACCTGCCTCGCCCGCGTCGATGGTGCCCAGCGGCGCGATCAGGTCGACATCGCCCGGCGCCACTTCGGCGATCGGGTTCAGCGTTGCAATGCCGGCGCCGCTGGCCGGTGCCTGTGGCGACAGGATCACGTTGCCCCAGGTGTCGTAGACGCGACGCGGCGGGGTGTACAGCAGCGTGGTCTGCGAACCGCGGCCGGCATTGATGTCGCCCTGCTCGGACCACGCCAGGATGTCGCCACCAAAGGTGGTCATCACCCGCGACAGGCCCAGCAGCACGCTGTCCTGGCTGAACAGACGGATGTCGCCCTGGCCCTGGGTGACCAGGCCCGCGCTGGCCGGAGGCACCACGCCCTGCACACCCACCACGATCTGCCCGCCCGGTGCCATCAGCTCGATGTTGCCACCCGCTTCGGTGCGCACTCCAGAACCGCCGTACATCACGATATCGCCAGTACGGTTGATGGTTGCGCCAGTCGCATCCTTGTCCGGCATCAGCGTGGCGATCGCTTCGCGCCCGCGCAGGTAGGAACCGAAACGCGGCCCTTCTGCATTGGTGTATTCACGACCACCTTCGCGCAGTTCAGCGTAGTAGACCTGGCGCAGGAAGATGCGCTGCTGCTCCTTCGGCAGCGCATCGAACGCGGCCAGTGCATCCGTACCTTCGGCAGCGGTGCCGAAGCGCTGCTGCAGCCACTGCTTCAGTTCCTTGTCGTAGATCTTCACCGACTTGCCAGGCTGCGCCGCCAGCGACTGCGCCGGATCGGCCAGGTTGGCCGGGTCGAGGTAACGCGCGCGCATTGCATCGAAGTCGATGCCTTGATTGCCAGCCGTCACCGCAATGCTCGCACCTGGGCGGGTATCACCCTGAACGACGCCTCCAAGACTGACGATGCTTCCGGCCTCTTCCTGGCGCACTTGGCGGCCGGCATTCACCTCGACATTGCCGGGGCCGGCTACCGTCAGGTTGCTGCGGATGATGTCCCGCCCAGCGTCGATCCCGCTGATATCGGTACCGCTGGTGTTGAGCGCGGTGACATTCGCGTTGATCACATCGCGACCGGCGCGCAGTTGTACCGCCGATCCCGCTTCATACCAATCAAACAGCGTCCGGTTCGCGGTACCGGTGTTCTGCATCAGCTGTCGGCGGCCACCACTGCCCAACCCGATGATGTCGCCGGCCACGGCATAGAAGCGACTTGGCGAAGTGGGGCGGGACGTCAGCGCACCGGTGGTCGGGGTACTGGGGCCGAACGCGAACAATGGCAGGATCGCCGCCGGATCGGTCCCCTGCACCCCATCGTCGGAGAGATTGTGGCTGACCCGGATTCGGCTGACGCCCCGCTGGGCCATGAAAGCAGGATCAAAGGGACCAGGGAGGCGGGCATCACTACCGGAACGTGCAATGCCCGTGGCATCGATCGCGGCAAAGATCGAGCCCCCGGCCAGAACCTCGAGCTGGCCGCTGGCCGAAGGCGCGAGCAGCATCACATCGCCTGTGTTCGCGCCCGGTCCGAGGCCTCGAAGCGAGGCACTGATGATGTCACCACTCGCTGCCACTGCGCTGAACCTGGACGGATACAGCCAGTAATTGATGTTGGGGGGAACGGATCGATCCTGTAGCGCGACGCCTTCAGCGAACATGTTGCTACCGGTTGCATGCAGACTTCCGGCCAGGCTTGGTGCGAGATTTCCGCCTGCCGAGAACAGGTCCAGTGCAGTGCCTCGGGTCCAGAGCGAGAACCACGTAGTGCCAGCTGCATGCTGGCCATCACTCAGAACCACGTCGTTGTAGTTGGACGTCGGTACACGCCCCGCATCTGCGGCGCCACCAAGAACAATGTCGCCACGGGCCTGCAGGCGGGCGGTGGAATCACCCAGGATGAGCACCGGCCCCGCCATCGCCACGGGTGCGTCGGCCACGAACGGATTCTTCAGGCCCAACGTTCCGTAGCTGCTTTGTATCGCGCTGAGACCACCGATACGCGCCGCCTGCAGCAGTGTACTGCCCCGCAGATTGGTCATGGCGCCATTGAGATCCAGATCCTGCAGGAAACCTTCGGGCTGCTGCGCGCTCGCACGCAGGCCTGGGTTGAGCGCACCGCCGCTTCGCAGCGTCAGGTCTCCGCCCCCCGTCAGATGCAGTTCACCGTTGCTGACGCGTCCGGTCGACCCGACCGCAGCGACAATGGCGCTGGAATGGGGCGCAGTCAACAATCCCAGGGCATTGCCCATCGACGCGATCACCCCCGAGTGGCGGCCTGCTTCCAGGGACAGATTGCCCCCTCCCAATGTGCCGAAGCCGGTGAAGCCGACCATGCGGGGCGTCGCGTCCTGCTCGGCGCCGACGGTGCTGTAGGTGCCGAAGTTGATCCACCAGCTGGTTGCTGTGGTCTGGACATCCTCCGTCGTGCCCGAACCCTGCCGCCACAACCAGTTTCCCACCGCAGCACTTGAATGCCCCGCTTGGTCGCGCTGCGCCGTGCCCGATTCGGACCGGGCGGTCCAGACATCGCCAATGATGTCTCGCCCCGCGTCGACCCTGACATCGCCACCACGATCTGGATACCAGGCACGGTAGTTGACCAGTGCCGCATCATAGCTGCCCGAGACTTGATTTTTGCCCAGCAGCGAGGTCTGCCAGGGCGCAGCCGCACGCGCCGGGTTGAACTGCGCGTCGTAGCCATCGCCCAACGACGTCGGCGCACCTGCGGTATACACACCGAAGCCGGACTTCATGCGCACGTCCTGGGCGGCCAGCAGCGTCAAGTCACCCTTGCCCGTTCGCAGCACGCTCCAGGCCGGCGCGCCCAAGCGCTTGCCATAGGTAGTGACTTCAGTCAGCGTGCCGCCACCATAGCAGTAGCCCATCGCCGCACAGATCTCTTCCTCCGACATGCCCATCTCGACACCCAGTTCCGTAGCCGGGCGGCCGACCCAGGATTCATCGCCCCACCATGCCAACGAGCCTTCCTTGTCGACCAGGCGCGGGGCGGGGCCGCAGTTGGGTCCGGAGTCACAGACTTCGTTCTCGGTCAAACCGAGCTCTCGGGCCAGATCGGCCACGGGCTTCCCGACCCACGATTCATCGCCCCACAGCCTCAGCGAGCCGTCCAGGGTGATCACGCGATCACCCTTCCATT
>NZ_QAIJ01000230.1:0-4157 GCF_003060985.1 Stenotrophomonas sp. HMWF023 | reverse complement strand
GTCGGCAGCGGTGGTATCCGCACCCGCCACCGCAGTCAGATCCCAGGACGTCGTGCCTTCAGGCAGCATAGCCGCCAGCGCCCAGTTGCGTCCCTGCCGACCGCTGGCATCCGCGGTCCGCAGCTTTACCGGCGCGTCGCCGGCAAGCTCCACCTTGGTCATCGAGGGAATGATCGCACCGGCATGCAGATCCAGTGCGCCGGAGAGCTTCATTGCCATGGGCAGGGCGACACCGGCCGGCCACACCTGTGCGGCCACCGGCGCTGGCGTGCGCAGGCGGAAGCCGGCACCCAGGCGGGAACCGGACTGCAAAGCCAGCGCCTGTGCCAGCACGGTACCGGCCGCCATCACCTGCCCGCTGCCAGTCGTTACTGCCGCGCCCAGCACAGTACCGGCCGGCAGCAGCAGCGGCCCGGACAACACCATTTCCACCGGCAGCACGGTTCCCGCCGGCAAGGTCACGCCCTCGAATGGCAATGCATAGTTCAGCGTGGCGCCGGCGCGGAACTCGGTTCCGCGCTGCAGCTGGACACCCTCGCCGGGCACGATCAGGTCGCCGCCGAACGCGGTGTTGGGCGTACCGCCACTGCGCCCCTCCAGCAGCACCCAGCCGTCCTCATCGGGATTGGCCGGCGGCGGCGCAAAGCCGTCATTGATGCTGCCGTAGACATTGATATCGCCCTCGGCACGCAGCACCAGCGCGGCGGATTCACCGAAGCCCCGGCGCGTCGGGTCGATCCGGTTCGACTGCGGACCGTAGCGGTAGCCGGACAGATCGATATCGCCGGCCACCACCAGATCGCCGCGCGGATTGTCGGCGCTGGTCCGCGCCACGATCTGCACACCCGGGCGCAGGCGGTAGCTGCCCAAGGCCGCAGTGCGCTGCTGCAGACCGGTGTTGGCCAGCGCGCCGTTCATCCAGACGCTGTTGTCCGGGTCCACCACCGTATCCAGCCAGCGCTGGTTGATCACCTGCGGGCGATGGCCATGCACGTCCGGCGCGCTGGCCAGCGGTGCCGAGTCATAGATGCGCACTGCGTTGACCTGGATATCGCCGGCACCGACGATGCGGATGCCGTTGGCCACGTCGATGGCCGCATCATCGGTGCCCACGCGCGGCACATTGAGCTTGACGCTGCCGCGTGCACGTCCATCGTTCTGCCCCGCAGCGGTACCGGCCGGCACCGAGGTGCCGGCACGCAGATCCAGCGCCGACGCACCGCCCAGCTGCAGGCCTCCACTGGCCGACGTCAGCTCGATCGTGGCCCGGTTCGGGCTGTCGATGATCTTGCCGTAGCTGTCCACGCGCAGGCCGCTGCCATGGGCATCCAGCGTGCCGTCCACGCGCAGCACATCGCGTGCCGACAGGCGGATGCTGCCGACCTGTTCGCCGCTGGCATCGATGCGGCCGTTGACCTGCAGGCTGCCACCATCAAGGCTGATATCGACGTGGCGAGCCTTCACTTCATTACCGATCACCAGGTCACCTTCGCTCAACTGGAAGGCACGGCCACCCGTAATGCCACCGCTCGTCAGCCGTGTGTTGAGCCCGGTAAAGTCCTGCAGCTGACGAGCACGCAATACCAGTTCAGCGCCGTCGTAGGGCACCTCGGTACCGCCCGCATCGTAGCGCCCGCTGGCACTGCCCAGCAGTGTTCCGGCCAGCGCCACGCTGCCCCCCTGCTTGCCCAGTGCCTGCACCGTCAAGCGACCGCCACGGTTGTTGCGTGCCGATGCGTCGATGCGCGAAGCCGCATCGGCGCTGATATCGCCCTCGCTGGATGACAACGTGACATCGCCGCCCCAGCTGTACTTGTCCACGTCGTACAGGCTGACCTTGCGGCCGGCCAGGTCCAGCACGGCGCTGCCGCCCAGCGAAATTCCCTCGCGTGCATTGGCATCGAACCGGCCGGAGGCCAGCGCCACCCGGCTGTCGATCGCGATGCGGTCGGCCTTGATCGACAGCTCCGCCCCCAGCGCGTCATTGCCTGCGGTGGCGCCTGCGCCGCGCAGCTGCACGTTGCCGCCACTGCGTATCGCCAGTTGCGCGCCCGCATCGCCTGTCAGCAACGGCGTGACGATATCCAGCGCGCCTCCCGTCAGCTGCCAGCCGCTGCCAGCCACGTAGTCGCCTTGCTGCTGGAAAACATCGAGACTGCCTTTGCCCGAGAACAGCATCCGCTCGGACGCTGCCAGCGTGACCCCGGCAAAGCCGAGGACCTGGCGATCGGCGGCCACCGACGAATTGGGCCGGGTAAACGGCGCTCGCCCCAAGTGCAGCGTGCGCGTGTTGATCTCCAGCTGGCCACTGCCGAGACGACCGACCATCGCCTCCCCGCCCGGCTGTGCCTGTTCGCCGCCCGGCAACGTCGTGCCCGCCAGCGTACCGTCCCAGACCAGCGTATCGGCAAAGATGCGTGCGCGGTCGGTGGCGGCACCGTAGCCGTGGATGGCCGGTGCACCCAGCACCAGGCTGCGCAGGCTGCTGCGCCCGGTCGCGCTGTCACGGGTGTCCAGGTCCACGCTGCCGAACACGTTGATCGCATCACGCGCGGTCAGGCTCAGTGCTTCCAGCGCAGGCGCGCCAGACGCAGTGTTGCCGCGCAGCAGCCGCTGCAGGACATCCTGGTTCATGGTCATGCCGGCCGGCAGGCCGCCGGCCGCCGCTGCCGCTGCAATGGCCTCGGCACTGCCCAGGTTGAGCGCAGACATGCCCAGGCCCAGCTGACGGGTGCCATAGCTCACCGCATCACCGATGTTCAAGGCGCCGTCGGTGACCACATTGATGCTGCCAGCAGACAGCAAACGGGTCTGCCCGCTGCAGCCCGCCACGCAGCCACCGATATCGATCGCCACCGCCCCTGCCGCTGCCCCACCCTGCGCACTGAGCGCCGTCAAGCGCTGATTGGATACTGCCAGCAGCCCACCCGAGACCAGATAGGGCGCCGTGGTCTGGTCCACACGCGAGGGATCGGCCAGGGACAGGGTGTCGATCGAGGCGCCCTGCTCCAGCAGGATGCCCTTGCCTCCGAAGGCGGCCGCGAGCAGCACTTCCTGCGCCACCAGATTGACGCCGCTGCGCACGGCCAGCTGCGTTGCGCTGCCTTCCACCGTGTTGGTGGTCGCGTCACGGCGGAACGTCCCGCCGATCAGCATGATCTCCGGCCGCATTGCATTGAGCGCCGCGTCGAAGACGGTCGCGCCGCGCTCAGTGCTGATGCTGCTGCCCTCTTTGACAATCTCCAGCGATGCACCGTTCGACGCAACGAGGTTGACCGAGAGAATGCCGCCGCGCCCCTGCGCGCTGCCTGGATTGAAGCGCGACAGTCCAGCAAAGGTGACGGCCGGCGTGCCCATGCGACCCGCGCCATCGCCGAGCATCAGGCTGAGGTTGCCGGCATCTACGGGTCGCCAGCGCAGTGCTTCACCGCGACGTTCAGCCACGCCCTGCACGAATGTGCCGTAGGATGTTTCGTTGTAACTGGCATGGCGCCGTACGGTCTCCGCAGGCGTCAGCAGCAGATCGGTGAGCAGCGGCGAGACCGAACCACCGAAGCCCTGGCCCTGATGCCCGCTGAGCCGCCAGGAACCGGTACCGGTCGACACCGGCTGGCCACTGCCGATCGCGTTCTCCGCGCCGATCTCGACGCGGAACGCGCCGAGCTGCAGGGCGTAGCTGGCTGGCAGCAGCGTGTAGGTGCCGGCCGGCAGCCCCGGTACGCCTGCGGGTATGGTGATCTGTTGACCCACACGCGGGTTGGCGCTGCCGTCTGCTGTCGCCAACGGAGCCTGCACGTCCGATCGCCCCGGCACGATGGCGTAGACCGCATTGCCAGCGTGACTGAAGCCATAGCGCGGATTCGCATCCGCCAACGTGTGTCGCAGGATATCGACCGAGCCGCCGCGCCCGGCCACGAAGGCAGCGCCGGACAACTCACCTCCGCCGGAAACATCCACGACGCTGCCTGTGGCGCCGTTGAACGCATTGGCCACGATGTTCACACCAATCGGGATATTGACCGATCCGGGGTCAAGCACATTGAATTCGGCACCGGCCTTTCGCCAGGTCACACCGTCCACCGTGCCGCCGAATGGCAGCGTCAGGCCGGCGCCACTAATGGAGGTCACGCTGCCGGCAAGCAGATCGACACGGCTGG
>NZ_QAIJ01000229.1:2561-3595 GCF_003060985.1 Stenotrophomonas sp. HMWF023 | reverse complement strand
GGGGAGATAGTTTCACTTACATCCATCCGGATGAAGCGATATATTATCTTGGCGTGAGGAGGTGGTGCGATGCAAGCCCCGGCTCCCATCGCATCACTTCATGCCCTGCCGGCATGAGGGCATTGGTTGCAGCCGCAACCGAGGCGCAGGTGTACCCTCCGTGCCCCTTCGTCGTGCTTTTTCCCCTTCCCGGAGTGCTGTTCCCGATGAAACACCTTGGCCTTGTCTTCGCCGTGCTGCTGGCCACCAGTGGCTGCGCCAGCCTGTCATCCAAGGCGCCCAGCGCCTATGCCACCACCGCCGACCTGCAGGGCGACGCCGCGCGTCCGTCCAGCGGCCACGGTTGGGTGCGCAGCGAGCTGTACTTCGGCGTGGGCGAGGAGCAGGGCGCCGGTGACCGCCCGCAGGCCGACACCATCAGCGATGCGCAGTGGCGCGCTTTCCTGGACAAGGAAGTGACACCGCGCTTCCCGGATGGGCTGACTGTATTCGATGCCTACGGCCAGTGGCTGTTCCGCGGCGATGCCACGCCCAACCGCCTGCGCACCAAGGTGCTGGTGGTGCTGCACGAGGACAGCCCGCAGCGCCGTGCCGACATCGAAGCGATCCGGCTGGCGTGGAAGCAGCAAACCAAGCACCAGTCGGTGCTGTGGTCGCGGCAGCCGGTTGACGTATCGTTCTGACCCAGAGGCGCCATAGTGGCGCTGCAGGGAATGACGATGAAACCCAGGGATGTGTTGTTGGGCGCGATGCTTGCCGGCGTATTGGCGCCCGTGGCGCAGGCGCAGGATGAGGACCGGGGCCCGCTGCGGTTTTCGCCGGCAGCGGGCGTGCAGGTGTCGGCCGAGGTGCAGGAGGACGGCATGCTTGCCGTGCTGCTGCAGCCGGCAGGGAAGCGCCAGCGGTTGCCAGGCGCGCCGGATGCCGATGGCAATTCGCGCCTGAGCGCAGAGGACCTCGATTTCGATGGACACCCTGAACTGGTCGCGCGCGCGGCGGTGGGCATGGTCAATGAGGCTGTTGCGGTCTATCGC
>NZ_QAIJ01000229.1:0-2551 GCF_003060985.1 Stenotrophomonas sp. HMWF023 | reverse complement strand
GTGGTGAGTTGCGCGCGCTGAAGGCGGTGACCCATGGACACGATCAGTGCGGTGAACTGATGGGCCTCACCGCCGATGCAGCTGCGCGCACATTGACCGCCAGCTGCCGCAGCGGGCCGATGTGGTACACCGACCAGTACCGGTTTACAGGTGGGCAGGTCTATCTGTACCGCGGTGAGAACGTGCTGATGCTGGGCGATACGCTCAACCAGGCGCTGCGCTGGGAAGATACCGAAAACCAAGGCCCGCTGGCGGTGTGGCGCACCTATGATCCTGCCGGCAAGGTGCTGGAAAGCGCCATTGGTGACGGGTTGGTCGCACCCGCCAGCAGCGCACCGCTGCGGGGCCAGGACGCCACCGTGGTGCCAGCGCGCCTGTTCCTGTTCGACCGGCCCGGCGCATCAAGCACCAAGCGCTACCTGGTACAGGGTGATCGCGTGGAAATGCTGGATGAGCAGGACGGCTGGGTGAAGCTGCGTTACCGCAATCCGAAACAGGGCGCAATCGAGGGCTGGATCAACGTCAACGATTGACGGCAGCGCTGCCTGGAGTTTGCACAACAAGGTGATCGACCTCTTGCCCACGGCAGCATCACTTCACCGGGTCTAGCCTCGGGTTTCCCCCGAACCAGGCTGCAGCACCATGAGCAAGCGCGTTGCCGAGATCGTCGTCGATACACTGCAGCAGGCGGGCGTCCGCCGTTGTTATGGCATCGTCGGCGACACCCTGAACCATGTCACCGACGCACTGCATCGCAGTGAAATCGAGTGGGTGCATGTGCGCCATGAAGAGGTCGCCGCGTTCGCGGCCGGTGCCGATTCATTGATCAGTGGCCAGCTGACCGCCTGCGCGGGCTCGTGCGGGCCCGGTGGCCTGCACTTCATCAACGGCATCTTCGAGAGCAACCGCAACCGCGCGCCGATGGTGCTGATCGCCAGCCAGGTGGTCACCAGCGAACTGGGCATGGAGTTCCCGCAGGAAGTGGATTTCAAGGCGGTGTACGGCAGTTGCACCGTGTTCTGCGAGCAGGTGCACAGCCCGGCCCAGGCACGGCGCGTGGTGGCGCTGGCCTGCCAGGCGGCGATCAGCCGCCGCGGTGTGGCGGTGGTGATCCTGCCGGCCGACATCAGCGAAGCGGAAGTGAAGCACGATGTGCCGTTCTCGGTGCATTACACCCAGCCGGTGCTGCGCCCCTCCGAGGCCGAGCTGCAGCACATCGCCGAACTGCTGGGGCAGGGCAAGCGTATCGGCATCTATGCCGGCGCCGGTTGCCAGGGGGCACATGCGCAGCTGCTGGAACTGGCGCGGCGCCTGCAGGCACCGGTGGCGCACACATCGCGTGCGAAGGACTTCGTCGAACCGGACAACCCGTACAACATGGGCATGACCGGAGTCTTCGGCATCGAATCCGGGTTCCACACGTTGATGGAGTGCGACACGCTGCTGCTGCTCGGCGCGGATTTCGCCTGGGGCCAGTTCTATCCGGACAAGGCCACGATCATCCAGGTCGACCGCGACGGCAGCCACCTCGGTCGCCGCCATCCGGTGAACCTGGGCGTGGTCGGTGATATCGCACCGACGCTGGACGCGCTGCTGCCGATGCTGCCCCCGCGCGAAGACAGCAGTTTCCTGGACGAATGCATCGAGCACCGCGACAAGGCGCTGAAGAAGCGCGAGCAGGAGGAACAACCCGGCGAAGGCGAACTGATCCATCCGCAGCACCTGACCGCGCTGCTGTCGAAGTACGCTACCGACGATGCGCTGTTCACCGCGGATGGTGGCTCGCCGATGGTGTGGGTGCTGCGGCACATCCGGGTGAACGGCCGGCGCCGCACGCTGACCAGCCTGCTGCACGGCACGATGGCGAACGCGATGCCGCAGGCGCTGGGTCTGCAGAAGGCCTTCCCGGGGCGGCAGGTGATTTCGTTGTCCGGCGATGGTGGGTTGGCGATGTTGCTGGGCGACCTGCTGACCGCGGTGCAGGAGAATCTTCCGATCAAGGTGGTGGTGTTCAACAACGGCTCGCTGAATTTCGTCGAGCTGGAGCAGAAGGTGGAAGGGCTGCTGGACAACTACACCGACCTGAAGAATCCGGATTTCGGGCGGTTGGCCGAGGTGATCGGCTTCCATGGCCGCACGGTGACCCGCAGCGAGGACCTGGAAGAAGCGGTGCAGGATTTCCTGGCCCAGCGTGGGCCGGCGCTGCTGGATGTACACACCAGTCGCGCGGAGCTGGTGATGCCGCCGCAGATCGAGGCCAAGCAGGTGGCGGGCACGGCGTTGTATGCGGCCAAGGCAGTGCTGAGTGGTCGCATCGACGACGTGAAGCATCTGCTGGTGGACAACTTCCTGAAAAAGTGAGGGTTGGGTTTTGATGCAGGGCTGCGCCCTGCACCCGCCGAATCAACGTCAACGTCAAAAGCGGGGTATCGGTGGGATGGCGGGGTGGGTCCGGTTGCGGGGGACGCCGTAAACCCGTCCTTGGGGGCTTGGCCGCGGCATCCATGCCGCGGACACCCCCGCAACCGGACCCACCCCGCCTTCGACAGAT
>NZ_QAIJ01000228.1:0-2784 GCF_003060985.1 Stenotrophomonas sp. HMWF023 | reverse complement strand
GAGACGTCGGCAAGGCGTCTCCGTTCGAACCACGACAGTGGAAGGAGGATCATATGCCGGAACAGTCGGCGCGATGCATTCCACGACAAAGTGCTAGCAGCCCTCGACATTGCTCGTGAACGAAGTACCTCAGCTATGAAGTTGAAGATCGCAAGCAGTGCAAAGCCAAGCCCTAGGAGAACCAGAAGGTCTGTGTCTGTATGGGTTGCTGCCTCGTCTACCGATATCTGGATGAAGAACGGCGAGCTAACCAGGAAGAGCTGAAGGAACACGGAGTAGACGGCCCCTAGCCCCAGCGACTGCTTCACTTCGGACGTGATTGTTGCAAACCGCCGAATGCTAAACTGACGATCACTTCTGCTAGCGACGAAGCCTGGAAGCCGAGTCAGCTCGAGCGCAACTCCGGTAAAAGATTCCGAAAGCTGCGTTCCACTTAGTCTCATGTGGCCGGACGCGGGATCAAAGATGTGGAATCGCCCGCGTGAGCACTTACTAAGCACAACGAAGTGTGAAAGCTTCCAATGCAGTACCGCGGGCAACGAAATGTGCTGGAGATCGTCCACTTCGCAACGGATCGCGCGAGCATGGATGCCGAGGCTGGTGAACGCTGAGATCAGCGCCGCCGCATTCGTGCCTTGAGAGGACGAAGGATGCCGAATTCGAAGAGAGGATAGAGTTGTCTCTCTTCCCAGCAGAGAGGCGCATGTGGCCACACAGGCCAATCCACACTCGGAATGCTCACTTTGATACTGGAAGTGTTGCCGTGACATTGCTGCTTGCTCGTTCCATCTTCTGGGCGCGCCATACGAAGTGCGTCGGCGGAGTTCATCGCCACGCGCCTGTTATCGGGTCGCTGAGCGAAAGCGATCCATACTGCTAGACGTAGAGGTTCCGTACTGACGCCTGATCAGGTCTTTGGCGCGTGCCCTGCACGTTCCCATGCGCACGCTTATCAAGAGCGGGCTTCTCTGACAGAAGTCCACCTGGTCAGCTGCGATGGCTAGAAGTCGTCAAGAGGGACTCATCATGCGCGGTGATGGGCGTGCGCCTCGACTCGCCTCAACAGCTGTCGGCTAGTTCTTGTACTTGAAGACAACGCTTCCCAGGCAATCGCTTCCAGGAGCTCTGCCGATAGCATCGATGCTCACTTGAGAATTCTCATGAAAAGCGTGCTTCCGCTGTCCTTCGGTCTTCCATACCGGAGTCGGTTCTGGCGGTTGCACAAACAGACCGAGTGCATGACTGACTTCGGCCAGCTTCAAGCAGTGTGCATCATCTATGGTCGCTTTCTGCGTCACTGTCAACTGTCTTACGCTTCCTGAGAATCGATCGCGGATAAGTACAGCAGGACCCATGGCGGAGTCGGACCTCGGTTCAAGTTCAGAGAACCGCACGTTGCCGGTGGTGCCAATCCTGTTCGCGGTCACCTCGAACGTGCGCAAGATGCTGGCGTCATCAGGTCGTTGCTGGAACTGAATCAGATCCTCGACAGCCAACGGAGAGGGCTCAAGTTCGGCGGATTGATGTGCCTGCGCAGTCAGCACGATGCCCAGCGAGCATGCGAGAGCGCACGCGGCGGCAAAGGTATCCCATCCGAAGCTGGGCACGCGAATTCCATTCGACATCCGATCTCCTTACGCTTGATCTAGAACTAAGCCGGCCTGTAAGGTCGGGCTGGAATGTTCGTCATGTGCCGAATGAAAGTCAAGGAAATCTATGGCGATCCATCTGGTCTCGCCAGTGTCGTACAGCGCGTTCGTTGCGGCAGTCGCTAGCCATGCTCGAGAGATTGTCGCAATTGAGGCGAAGCGATCGGCACTTCTGCAACAGAGGTCAGTCGTCAGCACGGATGATCTATGCCACGGGATCCTGCACTTCTGGGCTGCACACCAATCTAAGCTCGTTCATCCACTCTCAGAACATGTGACGCACCGGGAAGGTCTCAGACGCTGTCACACTTCGCGTGTCGAGCATGAAGTGCTCTGCGAGGTGGCTGATCAGTGCAGGGCACTTTTGGATACTTCGGCGCCAGCTGCTCTGCAGTCGGCTATCAAACTCATCGCGGGCCGCCTTGGCGTGGATGGCGAGCTGCGCTGTGGCCCCAACGTCACGTCGGCCGATGAGGCGGGAAATCGCTGGGGCTACATGCCACACCCACTGCTTGCCAGGAGGCTTGACTGGCTGGCTGCATGTGACCGTGACAGAGGCTGGTCGCCCTTCGTACGCGCGACTTGGTTCTATGTCGGCCTGCTTAACTGCCACCCACTTCAGGATGGGAATGGTCGAACCGCTAGAGTGCTTTTCAACGCGCTGCTTTGGCAGGGCAAAGATTTCTATCTTCCAATCTATGAAGCTAGCGCCTCTCTCGGCTCGAGCTTGGAGATCTGTCTGCGTCGAGCGGCCAACTCGGATGATTGGTCAGACATCATCAGCTTCCTGCATGACCTTCTAAGCGCACACTTGAGTGCATTGGCACTGCGGACGCGATCCGTCTGGACGCTGTAGAAGATTGGAAGTCAGAAAGCCTGATCCGCTTCGGTTCGAGAATCGATAAGAAGGTCAGGCGGAGTCCTCCCCCCGACCTTCTGGCTGGCTTTGAGGGAGAGCGGTGTTGCCTCTACCCTATCGTCAGCCTCGTCTAAGCTTGGCAGTCTCGTGTGTCAGTGCGTTGATGAGATCACTCTTCTTCCCATGATTCGCGACCACCGTTACTGCCGCCGCTGCCCCCTATGCCAATTGTCCAGCCCCCGCTACCCCAGGTCCAACTGCCACCTGTCCAGGGAG
>NZ_QAIJ01000227.1:12006-12517 GCF_003060985.1 Stenotrophomonas sp. HMWF023 | reverse complement strand
GCCGATGACGATGGCATGGTCATGCAGGTCCAGCGACGGCAGTGCGCTGGCACAGGTACTGCGCGACCGCGGCGTGCCGGTGATGATCATCGACGACAACAAGGAACACGTGGCCGAAGCACATGCCGCAGGCCTGCCCGGCATCCGCGGCAGCGCCGCGTCGGACCGCGTGCTGGCCGAGGCCCATCCCGAGCGCGCGAAGATCGCGGTGCTGGCGATCCCGCAGCCGCTGGAAGCCGGTGAGACACTGGCCAAGCTGCGTGCGATCAACCCCAACCTTACCCTGCTGGCGCGCGCGCACAGCGATGCCGAAGTGAAGCATCTGCTTGAACACGGTGCCGATGGCACGGTAATGGCCGAGCGCGAGCTGGCTTACTCGCTGGCGGAAATGGTGATGGCGACCCCGCCGTATCGCAGTCTTGGGCAGCACAGCATTCCGGTGGTGTGAGGGGTGTGCGGCAGGGCTGCGCCCTGCACCCGCGGTAGTGCCGGCCGCTGGCCGGCAACCTCA
>NZ_QAIJ01000227.1:9335-11996 GCF_003060985.1 Stenotrophomonas sp. HMWF023 | reverse complement strand
GGTTGCGGGGGACGCCGTGAATCCGTCCATGGAGGCTTGGCCGCGGCATCCATGCCGCGGACACCCCCGCAACCGGACCCGCCCCGCCTTCGACAGATCTCCGCGATCTGCCGGAATGGCATGCCTGCTCTTGCTGGGTGTCGACCTTGGTCGACACGTCGATCCACGCCAGGCGTGGATGTTCTTCGTTCAATCGTCGAAGAATTCGATTTCGATTGAGATTCATCCACGCATGGCGTGGATTTACCGGGATTCGTTGCGCCTAAAAATATCCCCGGCCGACCCGCATCGGCCGGGGATGATATCGCCACGCCCTTGGAGAGCGTCTCTAACGTAGCGCGTTCCTGCAGCGATGGTGATCGCCTATGGCGATGACGACCAAGCCGGTGGCTATCAGCCTGCCAGCGGCAGGCAGACGTCGGCACGCAACTGGTGGGCAGGTACCTGTTCGGGATCATCCAGGAAGTGGAAATACAGGGGCGCTTCGGCAAGCGCGTGCCCGCTGTCCGGCCACCAGTCGCGCAGCAGGGCGTCACCCACCGCCTGCAGCTGCTCATAGGGACCGACGTGGTGGACAACCGCATGCGGTCCGACTCCGAGGGCCTGCCGCCGCAGCGGCGATGACAGTGACGGCAACCCCGTGGCAAATCCCATGCCGCAGTCGAAGCGATGCATCCGTGCCGGTACGTCACGGTGGTCATCGATGGCGATGCCCACCAGGTGCAGCAGATCGTCGGCCAGGCCCTGCGTCTGCGCCCATTCGAACAAGCGACCGAAGCTGGCGTCGAGATCACCGAAGGCCCCCTGCGCGCGCAACAGCACGACCTCGAACGGCTGCAGCGCGCGCACCTCCACCTTCAGCGGGGCAGCGGTCTCTGCGTCCACGTCGGCCGGTGGCTGTGCCAAAACCTGCTGCCATTGCTGCCGCAGCGCTGCATCGGCGCGCAGGGCTCGCGGGGTGGTATGCAGGCGCTGCCGGCAGCGCCGCGCCAGGGCCTGCGCACTTTCATAGCCTGCGGCCAACGCGGCGTCGGTGACGCTTGCATCGGGCTGCTGCAGCGCATGCAGGGCGTTGAGCAGACGCAGGCGGTCCAGCGTCTGCCCCGGGCTCTCACCGGTCAGCGCCCGGTACAGGCGCTGGAAGTGATAGGGCGACTGATGCGCGACCGTCGCCAGTGCCGTTACATCCGGCAGCGCCTGCTGCTCACGCAGGCAGGCCTGCAGATGGTCGATGACCCGTTCGATTCCCTGCGCCTGGCGCAGGCCTGCAAGCCGCTTCATGACCATCTCCCATCGAGGACATGGCTGCGATCCTGCCTGATCCGCCGGCCGCGCGCGTAACCGATCCTGCGCGATTGACTGCCCTCAGGTGCCGGCCAGGGCCTGTTCCAGGTCAGCGCGCAGGTCGCCGATGTGCTCGATGCCGATCGACAGGCGCACGGTGTCCTCGCTGACCCCGGCCCTGGCGAGCTCGGCCGCATCCAGCTGGCGATGAGTGGTCGACGCCGGATGTGTCGCCAACGACTTCGCATCCCCCAGGTTCACCAGCCGGGTGAACAGCTTCAGTGCATCAAGGAAACGCGCGCCGGCAACGCGCCCGCCGGGTAGGCCGAAGGTCAGCACGCCGGAGCCGTGGCCGCCCAGATAGCGCTGCGCCGCCGCGTGTTCGGGGTCGTCGGGCAACCCGGCATAGCGCACCCAGGCCACCTTCGGATGCGCGCGCAGGTACTCCGCCACGGCCAGCGCATTGGCGTTGATCCGCTCCATGCGCAGGGCCAGTGTCTCGATGCCCTGCAGGATCAGGAAGGCATTGAACGGTGACAACGCTGCGCCGGTATTGCGCAACGGCACCACCCGCGCACGGCCGATGTAGGCTGCCGCCCCGAGTGCTTCGGTGTAGACCACGCCGTGGTAGCTCGGGTCGGGCTGGTTCAAGCGGGCGAAGCGTTGCGGCTGCGCCGTCCAGTCGAAACGGCCGGAATCGACGATCGCCCCGCCCAGACTGGTGCCGTGGCCGCCGAGGTACTTGGTCAGCGAGTGCACCACGATGTCGGCGCCATGTTCGAACGGGCGCAGCAGGAACGGCGTGGCCACGGTGTTGTCGACGATCAGCGGCACGCCGGCCGCATGCGCGACCTCGGCGATCGCGGCAATGTCGGTGACGTTGCCGCGCGGGTTGCCGATCGACTCGACGAACACGGCCTTGGTGCGCGCATCGATCAGATCTGCGAACGCCGACGGGTCGGCCGGATCTGCGAACCGCGTCTGGATGCCGTACTGCGGCAGCGTATGCGCCAGCAGGTTGAGGCTGCCGCCATATAGCGCACTGGCGGCGACGATGTTGTCGCCGGCCTCGGCAATGGTCTGGATCGCATAGGTGATCGCCGCCTGCCCGGAGGCCAGTGCCAACGCGCCGATGCCCCCTTCCAACGCCGCCACGCGCTGCTCCAGCACGTCGGTGGTGGGGTTCATGATGCGCGTATAGATGTTGCCCGGCACCTTCAGGTCGAACAGGTCCGCCCCGTGCTGGGTGTCATCGAATGCGTAGGCCACGGTCTGGTAGATCGGCACCGCCACCGCGCGGGTGGTCGGGTCGGGACGGTAGCCGCCGTGCACGGCCAGGGTTTCCAGTTGCCACTGCGGATCGCTCATTGCACCAGG
>NZ_QAIJ01000227.1:0-9227 GCF_003060985.1 Stenotrophomonas sp. HMWF023 | reverse complement strand
ACCGCCACTGAGAGCCCCTGGCGATGACGCCAGTACCGGCGGTTATCAGGTTGCCCGGGATTCAGGCAGACGTCATGGGCCATTGCTAGGCTTCGCCGCCGGGCCCTTTGCCCCGGACAAGGACGCCCTACCGATGCAGCCCTCCCCGTGGACTCCCACCGCCAGCACCCCGACCCAGGTGCTGCTGGTCGAGGACGACCGCCGCCTGGCCGAGCTGGTCAGCGACTACCTGCGCGAACATGGATTTGCCGTGCAGCACGTGCCGCGTGGCGACCTGGCCAGCGCGGCCTGCCGCCAGCACGCGCCGGAACTGGTGGTGCTGGACCTGATGTTGCCTGGCCTCGGTGGCATCGATGTGTGCCGGCAGATCCGCAGTTTTTCCGACGTGCCGATCCTGATGCTGACCGCGTGCGAGGACGATATCGAACAGGTGCTGGGCCTGGAGTCCGGCGCCGATGACTACGTGCACAAGCCGATCGAGCCGCGCCTGCTGCTGGCACGCCTGCGCGCGCTGCTGCGCCGTCGCCATGGCAGCGGCCCTGCCGGCGTGCCGTGCCGGCTGATGCATGGCGAACTGCTGATCGATCGCGTGCAGCGCGAGGTTCACCTGCATGGGCAGCCGGTGGAACTGGGCACCACCGAATTCGAAATCCTCTGGCTGCTGGCCAGCCAGCCCGGGCAGATCCTCTCGCGCGACCAGATCCTGCAGGCGGCACGTGGCATCGGTTTCGATGGCCTGGACCGCAGCGTGGATGTCTGCATCGGCAAGCTGCGGCGCAAGCTGGGCGACGACGCGCGCGAACCGCGCCGGATCAAGACCGTGTGGGGCCGTGGCTACCAGTTCAACCCGTCGGCCTGGTCGGCGTGAAGCGCCTGTTCCTGTGGTTGTGGTTCGTCACCGGCGCTTGCCTGCTGGTGTCGGTGTTCAGCCTCAACCAGCTGCTGGACCGCATCTACACGCCCCTGCAGGAACGCGTCTTCGTCGAACAGGTGCGCGGCCAGGTGTATGCGCTGCGCAGCGGACTGGCCGGTCTGGACCGCCCGCAGCAACAGCAGCGTCTGGCGCAGTGGCAACCACACTACGGCGTTGCCCTGTCGCTGCTGGATGCACCGCCACAGCTCGATGACGAAGAGCGCAGTACCCTGCGCGGGGACGGCTTCATCGTCCGCGACCGCTACCAGCAGGTACTGCTGCCCATCGAGGCTGCTGACGGCCGCTGGCTGCAACTGCGCTTCCCCGGCGAAGTGCAGATGACGCTGTACATGACCGTCGCCGCGTACCTGTGCATCCTGCTGCTGGTCGGCACTTGCCTCTATGCGTGGGTACGCCTGCTGTGGCGCGACCTGGAGGCGCTACGGGGTCATGCAGACCGCATCGGTGCCGGCGACCTGCAGGCGCGTGCGCAGGTATCGCCGCGTTCGCAGATCCGGGTCATCGTCGAGCATTCCAACCGCATGGCAGCGCGCGTGGCCGAACTGGTGCAACGGCAGCGCGATCTGACCCATGCCATTTCCCACGAGCTGCGCACGCCGATCGCACGCCTGGCCTTTGGTCTGGACCTGATGCAGGACAGTAACGATCCGGCGCGGCGGGCACACCTCGCTGCCGGCCTGCATGGCGATCTGGCCGAACTCAACCGATTGGTCAGCGAGCTTCTGGCGTACGAGCGGCTGGAGCATCCCAACGATGCCGAGCCCATGCAGCGGATCGAAGCGAACGATTGGCTGCAGGCCTGCATGGAAGACGCGCGGCGCGATGCCGAGCGCGCGGGCCTGGTGCTGCAGGTGTGGCCCAGTGCGCTGCCACGCGTGGATGCCGAGCCACGGCTGCTGCAGCTGGCCCTGAGCAACCTGGTCGGCAATGCAATGCGTTATGCACGCACCCGTGTGGAGGTGTCACTGGTCAGCGTGGCCGGCAAGGCCTGCCTGCGCGTGGACGACGATGGCCCCGGCATCGCCGAAGGTGATCGCGAGAAGGTGCTGCGCCCGTTCACCCGTCTGGATGACAGCCGCAGCCGCGACACGGGTGGCTTCGGCCTGGGCCTGGCCATCGCCGGACGCATTGCGGTTCGTCACCATGGCGAACTCCGCGTGGGACGCGCGACCCTCGGTGGCGCGCGCCTGGAAATGCACTGGCCAATGGCTGCCAGCTGAACAGCGCAGGCCGCGCTTACAGTTGCTTACAACTCCCGCACAACTGCGGACGGATTGGTCGCCGGCGTCCCGCCACGCTGGCGACCCTGCAGCACGCGCCGGATGCGCGCGCTGCACTTCCTCCCAATGTAGAGAGTTGCCATGTCCCACCTTCGCCGTTTCCCCACCCTGCTCGGCCTGGCCCTGTTGCCCTTGTTCGCAACGTCCGCAGCGCATGCCAAGGATGACCAGTGGACCTTCGAGCTTGCTGCTGGCGGCGGTGTCGCCCCGCGTTACAGCGGCAGCGAGGAATTCCAGGCCGCGCCGACACTGTCCTTCGATGTGACGTCGCCGGGCGGCTGGTTTCTGGGTACCAGCGGTGCGGGTTGGGGTACGGCGATCGGCGAACACACCCGCGTGCGTGCCTACGTCGGTGGCAGCGGCAGCCGCCGCGAGAAGAACTCGATCCTCGGCGGCTCGGACTTCCTGCGTGGCATGGGCGATATCGATACCCGGCCCCTGGTCGGCCTGGCGGCTGGCTATACGCTGGGTGAGGCGGTGCTGAGTGGTTCCTGGCAGTACACGCTGAAAGACGACGACAAGGGCGACAACGGCCTTGCCACCCAGCAGATCCACCTGAACCTGGAAATGCCGTTGTTCGATCTGGCCGGTGGCGTGGTCAGCGGCAGCGTCTCTACCGACTACGGCAACCGCGGCTACATGCAGACCTGGTATGGCGTCAGCCCTGACCAGGCCGCTCGCACCGGTTTCGCCCAGCACAAGCCCAAGGCCGGTCTGGTCAGCGCCGGCCTGGGCATGAAATGGAGCCATCGCGCCGGTCGCAACGGCAACTGGTACATCGCCGTGGAAGGCACCCGCCTGCTGGGCGATGCGGCAGACAGCCCGATCGTGCAGAAGGCCAACCAGTTCGGCTTGATGACCGGGTATACGCACCGGTTCTGAGAATTGCCGGCAAGCCCCGGGTGCGGCCGGTCGCTACAACGGAAACGGGGCGCTGCAATCATGCAGCGCCCCGCTCGGTTCAGGCCTTGGCGAACACCAGATGGCCGCCGTCGTTGCCCACTTCGATGGTATCGCCGTTGGCGAATGCACCGGACAGGATCTGCTGCGCCAACGGATTTTCCAGCTGCGCCTGGATCGCACGCTTCAGCGGACGCGCACCGTAGACCGGATCGAAGCCAACGTTGCCGAGCAGATCGAACGCTGCATCGGACACCACCAGCTTCAGGCCACGCTCGGCCAAGCGCTTTTCCAGGCCACGCATCTGGATGCGCGCGATCTGCTTGATCTGCTGCTTGTCCAGCGGATGGAACACCACGATGTCGTCCAGGCGGTTGATGAACTCCGGACGGAAGTGCGCCTGCACCACGCCCATCACCGCCGCCTTCATCTGCGTGTACGCCTCCGGCGTGTCATCGCCACTCATGTCCTGGATCTGGTGCGAGCCCAGGTTCGAGGTCATCACGATGACGGTATTGCGGAAGTCCACCGTGCGGCCTTGGCCATCGGTCAGGCGACCATCGTCCAGCACCTGCAGCAGGATGTTGAACACATCCGGATGCGCCTTCTCCACCTCATCCAGCAGGATCAGCGAATACGGGCGACGACGCACGGCCTCGGTGAGGTAACCACCCTCCTCGTAGCCCACGTAGCCCGGGGGCGCACCGATCAGGCGCGCGACGCTGTGCTTCTCCATGAACTCGCTCATGTCGATGCGGATCATCGCGTCGGCGCTGTCGAACAGGAACTCGGCCAGCGACTTGCACAGTTCGGTCTTGCCCACGCCGGTCGGGCCCAGGAACAGGAACGATCCCCCCGGTCGATTCGGATCGGACAAGCCAGCGCGCGAACGACGCACCGCGTCGGACACCACCTTGATCGCCTCTTCCTGGCCGACCACGCGGTTGTGCAGCACCTCTTCCATGCGCAGCAGCTTGTCACGCTCGCCTTCGAGCATCTTGTTGACCGGGATGCCGGTCCAGCGCGAGACGACCTCGGCGATCTCCTCGTCGGTGACACGGTCCTGCACCAGTTTGAAGTCGTGGTTCTCCACTTCCTGGGCGGCAGCAAGCTGCTTTTCCAGCTGCGGCAGCACGCCATACTGGATCTCGCTCATGCGGGCGAAATCCTGCCGGCGCTGCGCCGACTCCAGTTCAACCCTGGCCTGCTCGACCTGTTCCTTGAGCTTGGTCGTGCCCTGCAGCGCGGCCTTCTCCGACTTCCAGACTTCGTTGAGATCGGAGAACTCGCGCTCCAGCGCGTCGATATCGTTTTCCAGGTCGGCCAGACGCTGCCGCGAGGCATCGTCCTTTTCCTTCTTCAGCATCTCGCGCTGGATCTTCAACTGAATCAGGCGACGTTCCAGCCGATCCAGTTCCTCCGGCTTGGAGTCGATCTCCATACGCAGGCGCGAAGCGGCTTCGTCCATCAGGTCGATGGCCTTGTCCGGCAGCTGGCGGTCGGTGATGTAGCGGTTGGACAGCGTGGCCGCGGCGACGATGGCCGGATCGGTGATCTCCACCCCGTGATGCACTGCGTACTTTTCCTTCAGGCCGCGCAGGATCGCGATGGTGTCCTCCACCGTCGGCTCACCCACGAACACCTTCTGGAAGCGGCGCTCCAGCGCAGCGTCCTTTTCGATGTACTTGCGGTACTCGTCCAGCGTGGTCGCACCGACGCAGTGCAGTTCACCGCGAGCAAGTGCCGGCTTGAGCATGTTGCCGGCATCCATCGCGCCGTCGGCCTTGCCCGCGCCGACCATGGTGTGCAGCTCATCGATGAACAGGATGATCTGCCCTTCGCTCTTGGCCAGGTCGTTGAGCACGCCCTTCAGGCGCTCCTCGAATTCGCCGCGGAACTTCGCACCGGCGATCAGCGCGCCCATGTCCAGAGACAGCACGCGCTTGCCACGCAGGCCTTCGGGCACTTCGTCGTTGATGATGCGCTGGGCCAGGCCTTCGACGATCGCGGTCTTGCCCACACCGGGTTCGCCGATCAGCACCGGGTTGTTCTTGGTACGACGCTGCAGCACCTGGATGGTGCGGCGGATTTCCTCGTCGCGGCCGATCACCGGGTCGAGTTTGCCGCTCTCGGCACGCGCGGTGAGGTCGATGGTGTACTTCTCCAGCGCCTGGCGCTGCTCTTCGGCGTTCTCCGACTGCACGTTCTCGCCGCCACGCAGCTTGTCGATGGCGGTCTGCAGGCGCGCCTTGTCGGCACCGGCAGCGCGCAGCGCCATGCCCAGCGTGCCGCCATCTTCCAGCGCGGCCAGCACGAACCACTCGCTGGCGATGAAGGCATCGCCCTGCTGCTGTGCCAGCTTGTCGGTGTGGTTGAGCAGGCGGTTGAGATCGTTGCCGATCGACAGGTTGCCGGCCTGGCCGGACACCTTCGGCAGCGCTTCAAGCGCCTCGTCCAGGCGCTCGCGCAGCACCGGCACGTTGACGCCGGCCTGGGCCAGCAACGGCCGGGTGCTGCCGCCCTGCTGGTCCAGCAGGGCACTGAAGACATGTACCGGTTCAATGATGCTGTTGTCGCGGCCTACCGCCAGCGACTGCGCGTCTGCCAGCGCCTGCTGGAAACGCGAGGTGAGCTTGTCCATGCGCATTGTGAAACCTCATCGGTCATCTTGGCCGGCCGCGCCGGCGATGCTGGAAAGATGCGGTTGCCCCACCCGGTTTCAAGGGTGGCTGCGACTGCATTCGAAGGCCAGTCAGCCTAGGGCCAGCATGCCGGACGGGGTGTTGTCGGCGCGTTGATCCGGATCAGATCCGCACGATGGGGGCTCTCAACGGGTGATCGCGCCCCGGATCGCTCGCAGCTGCTGCTTGACCGCCCGCGCCTGCGCCGCGTCCATGCGCAGCAAGGCCTTCTGGCCGATTGAGCGCGACTGCAGGGTGGAATCGACGAAGCGGTAGCGTCCGCGCTCATCGCGCTCCACCAGCGGTGCTTGAGCCAGCTCAGGGGTGTCCAGCAGATGATCGATGACTGACACCAGGCGATCATTGAAGTAGCCGTCGGGCTTCCCCAGATCGACGTAGGCCTGCTGGATCAACGGATAGAAGCGCTTGTACGCCAAGGCCGTCGCCGCCGGGTCAAGCGCAGTGAAGGCCTGCACATAGGGCGCATAGCGCGCCGCATTGGCCGCAGCGATACGTTCGCCGCCCTCGCCCTGCTCCACCTGCAGGCTGCCCGGCAGCGGCCGAGCGGCCAGCGCGGTAGGCGGCACACTGGCCTTGTCCAGGTTGTCGACCTGGGTGACCAGCCGCTGGATCAGGTGATCACGCAGCAGCACGGTCAATGCCCCCTCGCCCTTGAACAACTGGCTCAATGTGCTCCAGGCGGCGGCATCGCTGTCAGCAAGCTTCGGCAGCGCCGGGTCAGCGGCAGCCTCGGAATCCAGCGGATGCCTGATCGGCGGTGGTCCGGGCTCCTGGGTAGCAGCGGGCTTCGGTGCGACGCCTGCCGAGGTCGGCGCGGATTGCACCGGCACCGATACGCCATCTGCCAGGCCCTGCAACTGATCGCGGAACAACCATGTGCCCGCGCCGCCCACCACCACCACGCCCAGAACCCAGGGCCAGACCGCTTTTCCACTCTGCATGATGCAGTACCTCGCTTTTCACCTGCATGGACAAGGTGTGACTCCCCGAATTCCGGGGGGTTCCCCACCCATTCCGCTGGCGTTGTGGTTCACGCCTGCTTTGCGCGCTACGCGCGACCCTGTCGTTCTTGTCTGGTGGAGAAGGCTTCATGCAGTACGCGCTGTACTACTGGACCGGCATCCAGGGCCGTGGCGAATTCGTGCGCCTGGCGCTGGAAGATGCCGGCGCCGACTATGTCGACATGGCGCGGGTGCATGGCGATGCCGTGATGCAGCCGTTCCTCGACGGCCACAGCGAAGGTGCGCAACCTTTCGCGCCACCGTTCCTGAAGGCCGGGCGACAGGTCATCGCACAGGTTGCGGCCATTCTCGATTTCCTCGGCCCGACGCTGGATCTGGTCCCGCAGGCCGCCTCCCGGCGCATGCAGGCGCTGCAGTGGCAGCTGACCATCGCCGATCTGCTGGCCGAGGTGCATGACACCCACCATCCCATTGCCGCGTCGAAGTACTACGAAGACCAGAAGACCGAAGCCAAGGCGCGCGCCGCTGCGATGCGCGGTGAGCGGCTGCCGAAGTTCCTCGGCTACTTCGAGCAGGTGCTGAAGGCCAATGGCGGTCGCCACCCGCTGCGCGAGCACTCCTACGTGGACCTGTCACTGTTCCAGCTGCTGAGCGGGCTGGACTACATGTTTCCGCGCCGTATGCAGGCCTTGTGGCCGACGCTGCCGCTGCTGCGCGCATTGAAGGATCGGGTGGAACAGCGGCCCAACATCGCCGCCTATCTCGCTTCGGAGCGGCGGCTCGCCTTCAACACCAACGGCATCTTCCGGCATTACCCGGAACTGGATTCAGAGCGGTAGCGCCGGGCCATGCCCGGCGGCGACGCAACCCAACGCTGGGCATGGCCCGGCGCTACCGGTCAATGGGCGTTTTCAGCCAGCGGCTTCACCGCCTGCTTCTGCAACGACAGCAGCCCCAACAGGATGGCCAAGGCCACATACGCGCCGGCGAACTGCCAGCTGATGACACGGGCCAGGCCCTGCAGATCCCACGGCAGGTAGATGCCGCCGCGCGGATCCACCGAATGGATCAGGCCGAACATCGTCAGCACCGCCGCCACCAGCAGGAAGCCGCAGGCGCGGCGCAGGCGCCCATCGACCATCGCCGCGACGGTGGCGATCCACAGCATCGAGGTGATGATGAAGCCGTTGCCGAGCGCGAAGATCACCGCCAGCTCCGGCAGGCCGTGGCCATCGACGTGGGTCAGCAGCGCACTCATCTGCTCGGCCGGAACCCAGCCCGGCGCCTTGATTGCCAGCAGGTAGGCTGCTGACGGAAGGAAGCCCAGCACCATCGCGCCGGCATGCTGGCGCGGCGTCGCCTGGAACGCCTGGGTGGTGATGTCGATCGACACGTACACGATGATCGGCGCCAGCACCGCCAGCGGCAGCCACTGCACCAGCCCGGAAATGACGCCGAGCATGCCGCCGATGCCAACGAACAGGCCGGTCAGCAGCGTGTAGCCGCTGCGCGCGCCCATGTGCTTGTAGGCCGGCTGACCGATGTACGGGGTGGTCTGCGCAACGCCGCCGCAGACGCCAGCCACCAGCGTGGCCACCGCTTCCACCAGCAGGATGTCGCGGGTGCGGTAGTCATCGCCGGCCGCGCGCGCGCTCTCGGATACGTTGATGCCACCGACCACCATCAGCAGGCCGAACGGCAGCAGCAGCGGCAGGTAGGTCATCGCGGTCGGCAGGCCCTCGATGAAGCCCAGCGTCGGCAGCGGCAGTACCACCTGCGGCGGCACCCAGGCCGGAATCTGGAAGCCGGGCACGCCCAGCCCGGCCAAGCCGAGCCCGTAATACAGGACGGTGCCGAACACGAACGCCAGCAGCACGCCCGGACCGCGCAGCGGCAGCTTGCCCTTGGCGATCAGCACGTACAGCAGCAGGCCCAGCGTGGTGAAGCCGACCAGCGGCGAGCGCAGGGTTTCCAGCAGCGGCAGCAGGCCCATCAGCACCAGCGCGATGCCAGCGATGGAGCCCAGCAGCGCGGCACGCGGCAGCGCGCGGGTCACCGCTTCACCGAAGAAGGACAGGATCAGCTTGAGCACGCCCATGATGACCAGCGAGGCCATGCCCAGCTGCCAGGTAGCGATGGCCGCAGCGTGCGGGTCCATGCCCTGCTGCTTGAAGGCCAGGAAGGCCGGGCCCAGCACCAGCAGTGCCATGCCGATGCTGGTCGGCGCATCCAGGCCCAGCGGCATGGCGGTGACGTCGTCGCGCCCGGTACGCGCGGCCAGGCGCCGTGCCATCAGGGTGTACAGCAGGTTGCCGACCAGTACGCCCAGGGCGGTGCCGGGGAACATGCGGCCGAAGACCACGTCGGCGGGGAACTGGAACATCCCGACCAGGGCCATGGCGATGAAGCCGAGGATGGAGAGATTGTCGACGACCAGCATCGGCATGGC
>NZ_QAIJ01000226.1:0-9393 GCF_003060985.1 Stenotrophomonas sp. HMWF023 | reverse complement strand
TCCACGTAGTGGTGGGTGGGCACGCGGGTGATGCCACGGCCGAACAGCGGCATGTAACCGGACAGGCTCAGGGCCAGGTCGATATCGGTACCGCCACGGGCGATACCCCAGGCGCGATGGATGCGTGGCGCTTCGCTGCCGCCCACTTCGGCGTGCGCGATATCGGTGGTGCCGCCGCCGATATCGACGATCACCGCCTGATGCCGATCGCTGCTTTCAGCGTGGTAATGCATGGCAGCGGCAGCGGGTTCTTCAAGGAAGTCGATCTGGTCGAAGCCGGCCTGGTTGGCCGCTTCGCGCAGGATGTCCAAGGCCTGGTCGTTGCCGGCCTCGCCGATCGAACTGCGGAACTGCACCGGGCGGCCGAGCAGGGCGCTGCGCAGCGGCTGGCCGAGCTGGGCGCTGGCGGTCAAGCGGATGTGTTCGAGGATGTGCGCGGCGATGCCGGTGATGGTCTGCCGCGCGCGCGGGTGCAGGTTGTAGCCGAGCATGGACTTCGGGCTCTGCACGAGGTTTCCTTCGTGCTCCTCGAAATATGCTTCCAGCGCGTCGTCGCCATAGACCGCGTTCTGCAGCAGGTCGCTGGCGCTGCGTTCCTTTCCAGCGCGAGCCTCCATCCACTCCCGGCGCAGGGCGCGCAATGCCTCGCGGCGCAGGGCCTGTGGCGTGCGTTCCTGGCCAGCGGCGCGGGCTGCACGGGCGGCGCTGTCGATCAGCTGCTGCAGTTCGTGTTCCTGCCCGGCGTCGAGCTGGAAATCGTCCGGGTCGGGCACCACGCCGGGGAAGTACACGCTGGTACGGAACTGTTCGGCCTCGCCGAAGCGGATCGGCAGCAGCTTCCCATCACGCACGATGGCGGCGGCGGAGTTGCTGGTACCGAAGTCGATGCCGAGGCGCATGGGGGAGGTCCGGGGACGATCAGGGGCCGCGCACTCTGCTGGAGTTTGCCGCGCGCTGCAAGTTCCGGTGCCTCCCCTGTGCGGGGGCGGGCGAGACCCCAGCCGGACCGGCGCCGGAAAATGAACGAAAAGGCCGGGCGGTTACAATGGCGGCTGTTGATTCATTTTGAGGTACTTGCGATGTCTTCTGTTCCCGCCTGCCCGCAGTGCACCCTGGAAAACACCTATGCCGATGGCGCGCTGTGGATCTGCGCCGACTGCGGCTTCGAGTGGACGGCCGAAGAAGGTGCTGGCTCGACCCTGGTCGTGCGTGACAGCAACGGCAATACCCTGCAGACCGGCGACACCGTCACCGTGATCAAGGACCTGAAGGTCAAGGGTTCTTCGATCCCGCTCAAGCAGGGCACCGTCATCCGCAACATCCGCCTGGTTGAAGACGATGCCGAACACATCGAAGGCAACTCGGACAAGATCAAGGGGCTGGTGCTGAAGACCTGCTTCCTCAAGAAGGCCTGATCGCGCCTCAGCGCTTGGCCTGCTGCGCCCGCCAGCGGGCCAGGCTATCCAGCTTGGCCTGGTAGCGGGCCTGCTGCGTTGAACCACCCAGTTCCTGCGCCCGCAGAAGTTCGCGGTCTGCACGCTGCAGCCGGCCGGTCAGGAAATACACCCGCGCCAGGCCGAAGTGGAACTGGTGCGCGGTGTCGTACAGGCGCACCGCCCGCCGGTAGTACGTGATCGCCTTGTCCATGTCGCCAGCACGTTCGGCCTGGGCGCCGTGCATGTACTGCGCGAACGGATCCTCGCGCTGCACCGACTGCAGTTTCTTCTGCATCGACTGCGCCTGCGCGGTCATGCCGAGCTTGCGATAGAGCGCACTGGCGTTGTTCAGCGCCGCACTCTGGCGGCCGTCCAGGCGCAGGGCGGTGTCCAGCGCGGTGCGAGCTCCCTGGTCGTCACCCAGGCGGTTGTCGAGCACGCCAATGTTGTTCCACGTCGATGCGAATGTGGGGTCCTGCGCCAGCGCCGTATCGAAGAAGGCACGCGCCCCGCTCAGGTCGCCGTCGGCCAGATGCTCCGCGCCGCGGTTGTTGTAGTAGTGCGCCAGCGCCCGCTCACGGCCGATCGGCTGCGGCCCATGGCGGTCGTACAGCACGTTGCGGTCCAGGTCGACGGTGCCGTAGCGGCCGCCGACATCCACGCCGGCGTTGACGTGCCCAACGTTGTAGACCACGCCTTGGTCCTGGTCCTGGTACCACGACACCACCTGGCCGACTTCCTGCACCCGCGCCTGGATGCCGGCCTCACGGGCGAGGGTGACGAACAGCAGGGTGAAGGCGAGGCAGTTGGCGCGCTGGTGCTGCCAGATCTCGCTGACGGTGTAGGTCGCATCGGCGTCGTACTGCAGGTCCAGACCGTGCTGGCTGAAGATCATTTCCACCAGCGCCTGCAGGCGCTGGTCACGCGAGTAGCTGCGGCTGATCACCTGCTTCTGCAGCATCTCGCGCATCGCCGGCGGGATCGCGAACACTTGTTCGGGCGTCGGCACGCTGGCGGCGGTGACCTTTACGGTGGAGATGGTCGGGATGGCGGGCGCAGGAGCCGGCGCGTCCTGCGCGGACAGGGCTGGCGCGCCGAGCGCAGCCAGCGACAGGAGAAAGCATCGAGCGGCAAGACGGCGCATGACGGTTTCCGGCAGCGGCGGGCGCTCCCGCCTGCGGCCAGTGTAGACCTGCATGTGGCGGTCCGCATCCATCGGCGATCAGCGCGTCGATCATCCACAGCCGGTGTGGACCAGCGCGCGACAAACCTGTGGACAACCGCCTCCGGGCCTTGCCTGGCGCGGCGTGTGAAATGCTGGTGAAAAAACAGCCAGCTTGCCCGGCGTTGCCAAGGGCGGGATCATCCACGCATGGACTTCGCCCCGCTGACCCTCGCTCCCGCGCATTGGCAGGCACTGCAGGATGCCTATGCGACGCCGCCGCGCGCCTATCACCACTTCGGCCACGTACGCGCGGTCCTGCAGCATTGCCAGGCGGTTGCCGAGGGGCCGGGTTGGCAGCAGCCGGCCGAGGTCTATCTGGCGGCGCTGTACCACGATGCGGTCTACCAGGCCGGGCGCAAGGACAACGAGGCAAAGTCGGCCGCGCTGGCACTGCAGGCCATCGCGGCCTCGCCGGAACTGGCATCGGTCGATGCCGGCCGGGTCGAGCAGTTGATCCTGCTTACCGCCCGCCATGGCGAGCTGGGCCCGGCCGATGTCGATGCCGAAGCCGCGTTGTTCCTGGATTGCGACATGGCGATCCTGGCGGCGCCGGAAGCGGTGTTCTCCGCCTACGACCGTGGCGTGGCCGAAGAGTACAAGGGCGTGGTGCCCGGTTTCCTGTACCGCGCCGGACGCCGCCGCTTCCTGCAGGGGCTGTTGCGCGCGCCGCGGATCTTCCTCAGCGACTTTTTCGACCAGCGGCTTGATGCTGCCGCGCGGGCCAACCTGCGTCGCCAACTGGGCGCCTGAGCGCACCGCTACACTATCCACCTGCAACCGCGTGGTGTTGTTTCCAGCCGTGACCGTCTCCGATACCCCTGCCGATCCCCGTCCGCTGCCGCCGGAAGAACCCGGCCCCAACGAATGCTGCGGCAGTGGCTGCCCGCTGTGCGTGCTCGACCTGTACAGCGAGGAGCTGCAGCGTTACCGCAAGGTGCTGGCTGAGTGGAAGGCGCGGCATCCGGACGCCGACCCATGAGCCGTGCCCGTCCAGCCGCGATGCTGGCGCTGGTGGCACTGCTGTTGTTCGTGGCAACCGCGTTGTGGACGCAGTTCGCGCGCGCGGATCTGGATTGGGTGAAGGCTACCTTGAGCTTGTACCTGCATGGACCGTGGGGCCTGGCGCTACGCACGGCCTACTGCATGCTGGCACTGGCCATCGCCGTGCTCGGCATCGCGTTGTACCGGTACAGCGTGGGGCCGCGGCGCAGCGCAGCGGCACTGTTGTTGTTCTGCGTGGCTGCCGGCGGCCTGGCCACCGTTGCCATCGGTGACAGCTGGCTGCCCGAGGCAACGCCGTTGCTGGCGCCACTGATCCACGGGCTGGCCGCCAATACCGCCTTCCTGTGTGCCAGCGTGGGCATGCTGCTGCAGGCCTGGTACCTGCGCCGTGAGCCGGGCTGGCGAGGCAGTGCGGCACTGCTGTGGGGCTGGGCATGGCTGGCCTTCGTGCTGCTGTGGATGCACGTGCTCTGGCGTGGTGGCCCACCGCGCGGGCTGGGGCAGAAACTGGTGATCGCGGTGATCGTCGGCTGGTTGATCTGGCTGGCGCTGGCGCTGTATCGCCGCGGGCGTGCCGCCGGCACCCGCTGAATCGACCACCTGCTGTGTTGCGGGACGCCTGTACCGGTACGTGCCGTGCACGCAGCGGCGGCGTATCGTGTGCGCATTCCAACGGGATGCGAAACGATGCGTGCAGGGCTGGGCAGGGCGATGGGGCTGGTGTTGGCGTTGGCGGCGTTGCCAGCGATGGCCGCTGTGCAGCAGGTCAGCCACGGACGCTTCGATCAGGTACCGGTGCATGTACCGGCCGGGGCGCCACAACGGGTGGTGATCTGGTTCCATGATGGCGCCGATGCTGGCCATACGCCTATCGAAGCGCTGCGCGCCGATGGTGCGCTGGTCGCATCGGTGGATGTGGCCCACCTGCGCGGCGTGCTCAAGCGCGAAGGCAACAGCAGCTGCGCGTTCGGGGCGGGCGATGTCGAGAATTTCTCGCGTTGGGTGCAGGCATTCCTGCATCTGCCGGGGTATCACCTGCCGTTGGTTGGCGGCAGCGGCGAAGGCGCCGAACTGGCCTATGCGCTGGCAGCGCAGGCCGACACCCAGGTCTTTGCCGGCCTGTTGACCTCGGGCTTCTGCCCGGCCCACACGCACGAGCGAATGGTCTGCGGCGATGGCGTGAAGCACGACCGCCTGCAGCCCAGTGATCTGAATTTCCCGTGGTTGAACGCGGCCGGTGCGCCGGGGTGTTCAACCAACAGTGCAGGCCCGTTTGTGCAGCAGGTTGCGATGGCACGCGAATTCAAGCGCACGGTCGCTGGCGATGCGACACCGGGGCTGGTGGCAGCCGCCCGGGTGATCGGCGCGCAGGCCGGGGTCGCGCTGGCACCGCCGCCGGATGCCCTGAAGGGTTTGCCGGTAGTGGAAGTGCCGGCGCAGGGCAGCGGTGACACACTGGCGGTGTTCGTGTCCGGCGATGGCGGCTGGGCCGGCCTGGACAAGGATGTAGCTGGTGCCCTGGCCGAACATGGCGTGGCGGTGGTCGGCCTCGATTCGCTGCGTTACTTCTGGAGCGAACGCACGCCGCAGGGATTTGCTGTCGATCTGCAGAAGATCATCGGTCACTACCGCCAGCAATGGCAGCGCGACAAGGTGATGTTGATCGGTTTCTCGCAGGGCGCCGATGTGCTGCCGGCCACCATCAACCAGCTGGATGCGGGCACCCGCGCCGGTCTCGAGCGCATCGTGCTGCTGTCGGTGGGCAAGAACGCCGACTTTGAATTCCATGTCAGCAACTGGCTGGGCGGTGGCGGCGGTGGTCTGCCGATCGCGCCGGAAGTAGCCAAGCTGCCGGCGGACAAGACCCTGTGCGTGTACGGTGACAAGGACGAGGATGCGTTGTGCCCCGATCTGCCGGGCAACGACGGCGTGCGCAAGGTCAAGCTGCCGGGCGACCATCACTTCGGCGGTGACTACGATCGCCTGGCCGAGGTGATCCTCAAGGGCGGCGCGTAGGCCCCTGGTAGACGCCGACCTTGGTCGGCGCTGCGGCTTGGACCATCACGGAAGGGAGCGTGTCGACCAAGGTCGACACCTACCGGGCGGCAGGTAGCGCCGGGCCATGCCCGGCGGATCGTGACCTCAATTCCGCCGCGGGTCCAGCGAGATCAGGCGCGTGGCATCCAGCAGCGCGGCCGGCAGGTGCATGCCGCCGGGCGCGGCCAGGTAGCGCGGCCGCCACTGCGGATCGAACTTCGACTTGAATCTGCGCAGGCCGCTGAAGCCATAGAAGCGCTCGCCGTGTCGTGCGAGCAGGCCGGCCAGGCGGTTCCAGCGACCGGCCAGGCGGTGCTGGGCCAGACCGGACAGCGGCGCCATGCCCAGCGAGAACCGTGCATACCCCTGCGCGCGGCCCCACAGGAACAGCTCGATGAACAGGAAATCCATCGTGCCCTTCGGTGCGTCGCTGACGTGGCGCATCAGATCCACTGACAGTTCGGCGCCGGCCGGTGCCTGCCATAGGTTGGCAAAGGCCACGATCCGGCCTTCGGCTTCGACCAGGGCGATCGGGAAACGCACCAGATAATCCGGGTCGTAGCTGCCCAGCGAGAAGCCCTTCTCGTCGCCGGACTTGTCGTCCAGCCACGCGTTGGAAATGGCATGCAGGCGTGGCAGCAGGGCAGGGATCTCTTCCGCCGGCGCAACGCGGAAGGACAGCCCGCCGCGCTTGCCGCGGTTCCAGGCTTGCCGCAGGTCGGCACGCTCACGGCCTTCCAGGCCGAAGTCGTGCAGCGGCACCATGGCCTCTTCACCCAGCTTGACCAGACCCAGCCCGAGATCGAGATAGGTCTGCCAATACGCTTCACCCACCTGGTAGAACACCGGGCGCAGGCCGAGCCGGTCGGCTTCCTCACGGAAGCGCCAGATCAATGCACGCGCCACCTCGGGCGGCCCGACCGGGTCGCCCATCGCGATCAGCGAGCCGCCGTAGCGCTGCATCATCACAAAGCCCTTGTGTTCCGCATCGCGCAGCACCGCCTTGTCGGCGGTCAGCACCAGGCAGGCCTGGGTATCGGCAGCACCTGCCAGCACCGGTGCCAGCGCCTGCAGGGTTGCGTCGTCGGCAGGCGGCAGCGGGCTGCGCGTGCTGTGCAGCAACCGCGCCAGCCCGAACATCACCAGTGCCATCGCCACCAGCAGCAGCGCACGCAGCGCGCGTGGCGCGTTGCCGGACACCGCGAACTGCCACCACAGCTCGTTCTGGTATTCGACGTGGCTGTAAGTGAAGAACAGCAGCCACGTCACCGCCACCAGCACCAGGCCGAGGTTGCGCAGCCATGGCCACGACCAGGCTTCGTCCAGCAGCGCGCCCTGGCGATAGAACTCGCGCCGCGCCGCCCACAGCGCCATCGCCACCAGCAACGCCGACAACGCGATCAGTGGTTGGCCACCGCGCAGCCAGATCGGTAGCGGCGCGATCACGCAGATTGCCATCGCCAGCATCCAGGCCGCGTGGCTGCGGCGGGCCAGGCCCTGGCCGATCAACAGCAGGGCGACGCCGCCCAGGCTGCCGATCAGGTGCGAGGTTTCCAGGATCGGCAGTGAGGCATTGATCAGGTGCCGCCGTGGTGTGGGCAGGGTGCCGTCGATGACCAGCGCGGCGCCAACGCTGAAGGCGGCCAGCGCGATGATCTGCGGCAACCACGGACGCAGCGCATACCAGCCGGCGCGGGTTGCACCTGCGCTGGCCTGCAGCGGTTGCCGCAGCGCGGGTGCCAGTGCCAGCACGGTTGCCAGCAGCAGCGGCAGCACGTAGTAGCTGACGCGGTAGATCAACGCCGCCGCCAGCACCGCCGCGGGCGCCACCTGCGGCAGCAGCTTCAGCAGGCTCCACTCGAACACGCCCAGGCCGGCCGGCACGGTGGAGATCAGGCCGGCCAGCACGGCCACCAGATACAGGCCGACGAAACCGGGCAGGCCGGTCGGCGTGGAATCCGGCAGCAGCACGTAGAACGCCGCACTGGCCAACACCAGCTCGACCACGCTGAGCACGGTGACACCCAACATGGTGCGTCGGTCGGGCAGCCACAGGCCATGGCCGAAGATGCGGAACTGGCGACCGTCGCGGCCGACCAGGATGAAGGTGGCGGCAAAGGCGATCAGCGCGACGATGCCGACCACGCGTACCGCGGAAGGGTCCAGCGGCAGCGCAAGCGCGGCCGCGGCTGGCTCCATGCACAGCGCCACGCCGATCAGCAGCCATGCGCCGAAGATGAAGCCCAGCGTGCTCATCAGCACCACCTGGCCGATCTGCGCCAGGTCCAGGCCGGCACTGCGATAGCCGCGCAGGCGCACGGCACCACCGGTGAGTGCGGCAAAGCCCACGGTCTGGCCCAGGGTGTGGGCCAGGAACGCGGTGATGCCGATGCGCGCCGGGTGCACGCGGATGCCGCTGCGGCGCAGGCCGATTGCATCGAAGCCGATCAGGCACGCATAGCTGGCCAGGCCGAGCAGCACGGTCAGCGCGATCTGGGCAGCGCTGAGCTGGCGGAAGGCCTGGCGGATCGCGCGATAGCCGTGCTCATCGAATTCACCGGCCAGCCCGTGCAGGGCCAGCGCCAGGATCAACAACGGAACGACGATGGTGACGACCCGCTTCCAGGTCGGGGCAGCGGCGGCAGGGACGGAATCGGTAGGGGCGGTCATCGGCGCAAGGGTGCGTCAGTAGGGGCGAGGGCGGTGTCAACGCAGGGCGTCGCGCATCGTGCGCCTGCCAGCGCGGTTTGACCAGCGGTGCGGCTGTGCCGCCGGTGGCGGTATTCAGTGGCCGCACCGGGCACACACTTGCAACGCCGGCTGGGTGAGAATGCAGTTCAGACCACCCGCAGGAGCCACGCCCATGATGGAGCGTTACGACGTCGGACCGCGCATGTCCGAGATGACCGTGTACAACAAGGTCGCCTACCTTTCCGGCCAGATTCCGGAAGACACCAGCCAGGACATCACCGGGCAGACCCGGCAGGTGCTGGCCGAGATCGACAAGCTGCTGGCGCTGGTGGCCAGTGACCGCCAGCACGTGCTGCGTGCGGAGATCTTCCTGGCCGACATGGCTGACTTCGAGGGCATGAACAAAGCGTGGGACGAGTGGGTGGTGGAGGGCGCGACCCCGGCCCGCGCCACCGTCGAAGCCAAGCTTGCGCACGCCGAATGGAAGGTCGAGATCATCGTTACGGCGGCCGTGCCGTAATGACCGGGCAGGGGGCAGATCCGTTTTCCAACGGGAAAGGGATCTGACCCCATTCGCCGGGGAGGCGACGCTGCGACGCCTGTTACGGCTGCGGTTGTAACCGTGTGCTTGCCTGCGCGCACAAGGCCACGCAGGCCAGCATCAAGCCTTCCATGACCCGGTCGCCGACGTATTCCTCCGGCGCCCCATTCTGCCGGGCGAGTTCGGCGGCCAGCATGACCTCCTGCACCACGCGCAGCCCTGCCAGCGCGCAGTCGGCATCGGCCAAGGCCATGCACCGGCTGGGAAGTTGATGCCGTTCCGGCCACGGTTGGCCGTCGGCCGCCGCGCCATTGCCGATACGCCGCAAGGTCGCAACCAGCGTGGTGGGATCACAGGCTGGTGCCTGTTGCGTGTCCTCGTCGGCGTCTGCCGGGCCAAGGTAAGCGTGCAGATGGGGGAAATCCGATGCGTTCATGGCAAGGCTCCGTGCAGGACAGACG
>NZ_QAIJ01000225.1:44325-51374 GCF_003060985.1 Stenotrophomonas sp. HMWF023 | reverse complement strand
CCTTGTGATTCCAGCTGGTCGCGTTGAAAGCGTTGTTCACGTACAGATTGACCTTCATGAACTCGGTCACCTGGTAGCCAACGTTGAAGTTCCAGGTGATGAACGGCCCGACCCGGCCGTAGTAGCGCGCCGTCTGCTGGCCGGCGTTCGGGTTCGTATTGGCCGATCCATCCGGACGCGTGGCAGGCTCCAGGCAGTTCAGCGACGGGCTGTCGCTGGGCACGTAGCCATCGGCGAACGGCAGGCAGCCGCCGGGGTTGTCCAGGCGGTCGGTGCCCCAGTGATAGCGCACGCCCGGCACCGAGCCGATACGGTCGGCATACACGTTGGCATTCCAGTTGCCGCCCTGCCAGGCCAGGCTCGCGCGCAGCTTGCTGCGCAGGTCACGGTCACGGCGCTCGGGGTTGGGGTCGTTGGCGTAGCGCTGCTCCTTCGTGGATATCTGGTTGGTGTAGTTCACCCCCAGCTGGAAGCTGCCCCACGCGGCCGTCTCCAGCCGATAACGCACGCTCAGGTCGATGCCACGGACTTCGCGGCTGGCCAGGTTGAACGGCCCGCGCTCGATCGACACCAACCGCCCGCTGCTGTCACGGTTCACCCGGGCGAGGATGCCGGCGCAGTACTCGCCACCCGCCGGGTTCGCCCACGGCGTACCGTCCATGTTCTTGCCGGTCAGGCAGCCCGCTTCGCTGGCCAGTACTTCGTCCGCACCGACGTCGACGATCATGTCTTCCAGCTTGATCGCCCAGTAATCAGCGCTCATCGACAGGTTCGGCAGCACGTCCCAGACGAAGCCGACCGTCCACGAATCGCCGGTTTCCGAGCGCAGCAGCGGCGTCCCCCGACGGTTCACATCGAACGCATACCAGACATCGGTATTGCCCACGCCGCAGTTGTTGACCAGATAGGCGCCGCTCTCGATGCAGCGCAGGCGGTCGTGGGTCAGCACTTCGGAACTGCTGGCCTGGCCGAGCAGGTAGTGCATGTCCGGCGCGTGGAAGCTGGTCGCGTAGGAGCCACGCACCAGCAGCGACTCGAACGGACGCCATTCCAGCCCGGCGTTCCAGGTGGTTTCCTTCTGGCTGCCGACATCCAGCGCCTCGCCGCCGCCGTCGGCCTTGTAACTGCCGTACCGGTCGTAGCGTGCCGCAGCGGTGGCGATCAGGCTGTCGGCCAACGGGATCTTGAACTCGACACCGGCCGAATAGCGGGTGCGCTCACCACCACCACGATCAACGTTCTGCAGGTCGAAATCGATGCCGGCACGCGGGTCCGGGCTGAGGTGATAGCCCTGCTTCGCCACTTCGGCCACTGCCGCGAACGAAATCGGCCCGGCCCAGCCCTGCAACAGTTCGCCAGTAATGTCGGCAGAAGCCTGGTTGACGTAGGACGACGCGCGATTCTTCGCGACCGTGCCCATCTGCCAGTACTGGTCCGGGGTGATCGGGTTCCACCAGCGCGACTCGTTCAATGCGTAGATGGCCTCACCATCGCCGGTTGTGCCCAGCCGTGGGCCGAGGAAGAAGTCATACGACTTCTGTTCGTCCACCACGTTCTGCCGCTCTTCAACGCGGTAATAGGAACGGCCGACCGTGGCGCTCCAGTCGAAGCGATCGGCCAGGCGTCCGCGCAGGCCTGCGCTGATATCCCACGACAACTCGCGGTTGGTATTGCGCAGCGTGTCCAGGCCACCGACTTCGTTCGGAGTGAACTGGCGCACGCCGAGCACCGGGCGATTGCGGTTGGCATCCCAGTAATAGCCGTTGGCATCGTCGATCAATGAAACGCTGGGTGGATTGGTGCCCCAGATCGCCTCGGACCGGTACACCGCCAGGTTGCTCCAGGCCTGCAGGCCATCACCGAAATCGAAGGTGCCATAGAGATTGCCCGACACATTCTCCGAACCACCGGTCAGCAGCCAGTTGGCGTAGTCGGCGCTCATGCCGCACAGGCGGCCGGTGTTGCTCACCGTATTGGCGTTGTAGTTGTAGACCAGCCGATCAGCGGTGTAGTACTCGCCAGCGAATTTCTCGCAGGTACCGTCCGGCGGTGCCAGGCGCTGGCCATTGCTGGGGTCGATCAGTGCCAGCCCCGCGGTGGGACGGAAACCGACCTTGCGCTGTTCCATGTTCCAGGACGGGTACAGCGCATCGTCAGCGTCGTCCATCTGCGGCCGGTCGCGGCCGAACAGCGGATCGCGCTTGGTGTACTGCAGGGCGTAGGTCACGCTCCAGTTGTCGCCGGTCTTGCCGCCCGCCCAGGACAGATCCCAGGTATCACGCCCGCCTTCGGTCGAGGTGCCGCCGCGCACGCGCACTTCGTCGCCGTCGTAGTTGGTCTTCAGGATGACGTTGACCACGCCGGCGATGGCGTCCGAACCATAGATCGCCGACGCGCCGCCGGTCAGCACTTCGATGCGCTCCACGGCAGCGGCAGGAATGTTGCTGTAGTTGGAGAAATTGGTCTCGCCGCCATACGGCAGCGGGTAGTCGGCCACACGGCGGCCGTTGACCAGCAGCAGGCTGCGGTTGGGGCCCATGCCGCGCAGGTTCAGGCCGCTCGCGTTGGGCGTGTGCGAGCCCCACTGCGATGCCGCTTCGACGGTGCCGGTCGCTTCGGTGAGCGTCTTCAAGGCGTCGTAGACGGTGACGAAGCCTTCCTTCTGGATCTGTGCGGCGGTGATCACATTGACCGGGGCCGGGCCCTCGACGCCGGCGCGCTTGATGCGCGAGCCGGTAACGGTGACGGCATCGAGGTCCTTGGTGGACGACGTGGCCGCTTCCTGTGCGCCCGCTGCGTAGGGCAGCAAGGCAAGGACGAGGGCCTGGGACAGCAGATGACGACGGTTGCGGGCGGACTGAGCCATGGGTGGTTGCTCTTGGATGGTGGACGCGCGGTCGGATGGCGATCCCGGGCGTTGAACCGATCCCTCTCGATTCGATCACCCTCCCCTGTGGATCGATCCAAACTAAAGCATAGCTGAACCACACGCGGCATGCGGCGACGCAACAACGCGCTCCGGCATGTCGTTAACGGTTGCCGGTATCGAAGAAAATCAAAGAGTTGTGAAACATCGTTGAGAGACCGCCGCACGAAGCGATGACACGATTGCGACACTCCCGCGCGGAACGGTTTTGTCCGTCTTCAACGATTCCGAGAGTCCGGTGGATCTAGAACAAACCAGCCATTGCGCAGGGCGTAGTGGCTCGATGCATTGCCTCCGGGTCCGATACCCCACCGCTCGATGGTGAACCCGTCGTCCTGCCAGGTCACGGAAGAAAAGTCGGATTCACTGTCGGGGCTTCCCGAGTTCTGACTGGCGAGGGACACGGTCTCCAGGCAGCTGCTGATCACTAAACTGCCGCGTTCGATGGGCTTCGGCCGGGTCAATTCGTAAACGAACAAATGGATCTCGCGCCCCGCGCCACAGCGGCCCGTTGGATTGGAGGGGTTTGAATCGAACACCTGATACAGCGCCCGAAAGCGTTTGTTTCCAAGCATATGTACGCGAGTGTCGACGAACGCCCCTGTAGCAGAGGGTGCCAGCGTCACCCCGCTCAGCACAGCGCCGGTGCTGCTTCCCTCCGGACCGGCCGCCTTCCAGATCAACACTGGTGGCTGTCCTTCATCTGCAGCTATTGCGGCGGTTGGCAGCAGACAGAGAAGTAGCAAGAGCAGTCGAGGCATGCGGAAGGAGGATCGTTGCCACAGGGAGTTGGACCCCACTATCGACAATCCTTACTTGATCGTCCATTCGGAAACACGGATGCCCCTGCATTCCGCTGTTTGGCGGACGGACTGTCCATCCGCGCATGTCAGAAACGTCACTCTTTGGCAAAGGGTGCGAGTTCGGTAATGGGGTCGGAGCCCTTCTGCGAAGGGATCCGATCCCGAGCCCGCGATCAGCCGTCCAGTGCCTGACGCAGTGCGGCCACGGTGGCGGTTGCGGTCTGGCTCCAGTCCGGGTCCAGCCCGCGCAGGGTCGGGTTCTGGAACTGCATGACCGAACGTCGTTGCCCCTTGGCCGAGGCATGAAGTTCGAGGCAGCCGGTCTGCCGCGCCACGGTGGCGATGTTGCCCGGACCCAGCCCGGCACCGGCCATGACGCTGATCCGGCCGGCCGCCTGTCCGACCAGCGCGGCCAGTACCTCGGCACCGGCTTCGGCCCTGGCCTGGCCGCCGGAGGTCAGCACCCGCTGGCAGCCCAGCCCGATCACCTGTTCCAGTGCCGCAGGCAGATCGCGCGCGGCATCGAACGCACGGTGGAAGGTCACCTGCAGCGGGCCGGCCGCCTGCACCAGTTCCCGGCACAACGACAGGTCGATACCACCCTGCGCATCCAGCGCACCGATTACCACGCCGTCGCAGCCCAGCGCGCGGCACTGCGCGATATCACGCAGCATCAGCTCGGTTTCCAGCGCGTCGTAGTTGAAATCACCGGGGCGCGGCCGCACCAGCACGAACAACGGAATCTGCAGCCGCTCGCGGGCGATGGCGATGCTGGCGAACGACGGGGTGGTGCCGCCTTCGGCGAGGTTGTCGAACAGTTCGATGCGATCAGCACCACCGGCCTGCGCGGCCAACGCCGAGGCCACCGAGTTGCTGGCGATCTCCAGCGTGCGGCGCTCGCTCACGCCTGCGTGCTCGTATAGATCGACGGCGAGTCGCGCAGGTCATCCTGGCGCTGTGCATCGCACACCGCGTAGACGAAGCCGCGATGCAGCGCATAGGCACCGACGTCGCCCTGCTTGTTCATCGCCAGGAAGCAGACCTGCAGCGTACGGCTCGCTTCGGGGCGCTTGCGCACCACGCGATCGATCGCCTCGCGGCAGGCCTGTGCCGGTGAACGGCCCTGGCGCATCAACTCGACCACCAGGAACGAGGCCGCGTTGCGGATCATCTCTTCGCCCACACCCGAGGCGGTGGCGGCGCCCACTTCGTTGTCCACGTACAGGCCGGCGCCGATGATCGGGCTGTCGCCCACCCGGCCGTGCAGCTTCCAGGCCATGCCGCTGGTGGTGCAGGCACCGGCCAGGTTGCCCTTGGCGTCCAGCGCCAGCATGCCGATGGTGTCGTGGTTGTCGCTGTTGCCGGGCAGGCCGCGGCGCTCGGCGTTGATCTGCGGCGCGTACTTCTCGGTCTTCAACCATTCGCGCCACGCCGCTTCGGCCTTCGGAGTCAGCAGGTGCTGGCGCTCGAAGCCCTGCTGCACGGCGAACTGCTGGGCGCCCTCGCCCACCAGCAGCACGTGCGGGCTGTTCTCCATCACTTTGCGCGCCACCGACACCGGATGCAGGATGTCGACCAGCGCAGCGACCGCACCACAGCGGCCATCGCCGTCCATGATGCTGGCGTCCAGGCTCAGCACGCCGTCGCGGTCCGGGTTGCCGCAATGGCCGACGGTGGGGTTGCACAGCTCGCTTTCGGCCCAGCGTGCACCGGCCTCCACCGCATCCAGCGCACTGCCGCCCTGCGCCAGCACTTTCCATGCGGCCTGGTTGGCCGGCACGCCGAAGTCCCAGGTCGATACCACCTTGGCCCCGCCCTGCGTACGCGCCTTCACCACCGGCAACGCTGCCACACCTGCGGCCAGTGCACCGGCCTGCAGGAACTGCCTGCGATCCACCATCTTCGCCTCCGTCTGCATGCTGCGCCCACCGGCCCGATGCCGGCAGCGCCGATCAATCGTGCGCGGGCGTCCGCGCTGCGTGCCAGGCCGCTGCACCAAGCACGCCCAGCTGGCCATGTTCGACCCGCCACACCGGCACCTGGTGCAGCACATCGGTCAGCACGCCCTTGTTGAGGAAGCGCTCACGGAAACGGCCGTCAGCCAGGAAGTCCTGCACATGGGTGGAAATGCCACCGGCCAGGTACACCGAGCGAGCGCCCACCGCGATCGCGGCGTCGCCGGCCAGGCTTCCCAGCCAGGCACAGAACACCTGCAGGGTTTCCACCGCCAACGCATCGTCGCCTTGCCGCGCAGCTGCGATCAGCGCTTCAGTGCTGGTCCACTGCGGAGCCACGCCGCGCAGTTCGCACAGGCAGGGATACAGGTTCATCAGGCCGCTGCCGGACAGCACGCGTTCGTTGTCCACGTGCGGCCAGCGCTGCAGCAGCCGACCCAGTACATGCAGTTCCAGCGCGTTGCCGGCGCCCAATGCAGCGTGGCCGATCTCGCTGGCCAGCACCGGGCGCTCGCCATCGGCGAAGCGCAATGCCGCCCCCAGGCCGGTACCCGGCCCCAGCACCAGCGCCGGGAACGTCGTGGCCGGATCGGCATCGCCGTTCAACGGCACCAGCGTGTCGGCCTGCAGATAGGGAATGGCCAGCGCCACCGCTTCGAAATCATTGATCAGCTGCAGGTCGGGCAGGCCCGACTCGCGGCGCGTTGCCGACAGCGAAACCGTCCACGGCAGATTGGCGTTGATCAGGGTGTCGCCGTCGAGCAGACCGGCGATGGCCAGCGCGGTGGTGGCCATCGGCTGGCCGAGGCTGGCGGTAAAATCGGCCAGGATCGCCGCCAGGCTGGGGTGGTCGGCACAGGCGTAGGTGCGGTAGCTGCCCAGCCGCGGCGCCTGCCCCGGCAGGGTCTCAGCCAGCGCCAGACGGGCGAAGGTACCACCGACATCGGCGACCACCAGACTGCGGGGAACGCCGCTGCGGGCGGGTTCGGATGGAACCGGGGACACTGCTGCAACGTTCACGCTGGCCTGCTTGGATCGATTGAATCGTCCCGATTCTCAGGCATCGGCCGGCCTTTGCCTAGCGCGGCGGCAGTGGCACCCGGGGTCACATGCCTTCCTGCTCGGCCACCTGCACGCCATCCACCAGCACCCGCAGGCGCTGCGGACGGAACCCGGCGAACAGCAGCGGCCGGGTCCGCTCCACCAGCACTTCATGGCCGGCGATATGGCGCTGCCACGACTGTACCAGCGAGAACGAGAAATGCGTGCCCGGATGCAGCGGATGCTGCACCCAGACCTTCTCGCTGGCGCTCTGCAGCATCATCGCGCCGGTGAACCAGTGGCGGCTGAGGGTGACCGGCGTGG
>NZ_QAIJ01000225.1:35847-44315 GCF_003060985.1 Stenotrophomonas sp. HMWF023 | reverse complement strand
GCTCAGGGCTGCGCGGTCTGCAGGCTGTAGCTGGTGCTGGCGGTGAACACCGCACCATCCGGCTGGGTGGAACGCACCTCGACCTTGTGGCTGCCCACGGCCAGATCGGTCGGCAACGCGCCACGCCACAAGTGCGGCGAAGCGGTGGCTTCCGGCGAACGGTCGTAGCCGCGCAACGTGGTGGCCAGATCGTCGGCGACGTTCTCCACCAGCAGCCGCGGATCGGGCTGGCTGACCTGCTTCATCGGCTGCCAGGCGCCGCCATCGACGCGGTACTCGACCACGCTGGCGTCCTCGCCCATGTAGACGTTGGCGTAGATGCCCCATGCCGGGTACGCGCCCTTGCGCAGCACCTTCGGCGCATGCAGACCGATCTGCTCGCTGGCTGCCGCACCGGCCACGCGGTACTGCAGGCGGTAGCTGCCATTGCCGGCCACGTCCAGCAGCGCATAGCCCTTCGGCGTGCCATCGCTCATGGTGCTGTCCGGCACGCCGGCGGCATTCTTCACGCCCGACCAGAACGCACCGCAGTTGGCACCAACGTTGTACTCGTGCAGCGGCCTGGCACCCTGCCAGCCGTCAGCCTTGCCGTGGTAGACGTGCTGCTGGGTGTGGCTGTGGCCGCTGAGCACCAGCACGTTGCGGAAGTCCTTCAGCAGGTCGAACAGGCGCTGACGGTCGGCATGGCGGAAGGTCTCGCGACCCGGTGCTGCATCGAACAGCGGAATGTGCATGCCCAGCACCAGCAGGCGGTCCTTGTGCAGGCCCTTCAGATACGCAGCCAGGAAGGCGAACTGATCCTCGCGCAGGCCACCGACATACTTCGGCTTGGCATTGGGGTCGTACACCACGTCGTCGAGGAACACGAAGCTGGCGCCGCCCTCTTCCACCGCATAGGTATCGGGGCCGTAGATGTTGCGCCAGCTGTCCAGTGAATGCGCGTCATTGGCCGCGTCGAAGTCCAGGTCGTGGTTGCCGGGCACGTGGAACCACGGCACGCCGAGCTCGGTGGTGACCTTGTTGATCGCGGGGTACAGGGTCAGGTCGTCGTTGACGATGTCACCGAGCGTGGTACCCAGGCGGGCCTTGGTCTGGCCCACCAGTGGCGCCACGATCGACTGCCGGTAGTAGCCGATGTCCTGCAGGCTGGCGGTCTGCGAATCGGTGAACACCAGCATCTGGAAGCCGCGGCGGCTGTCACGCCGGTCGTTCTGCAGGGCGAAGTCCCAGTTGCGGGCGACATCGCTGGTGGCCGCGATGCCACCGTACTTCAGCGACGGCGAACCGTTCGGCCGGTAGTGCCGCCAGAACGACGGCAGGCCGTCGGCGGCCTTCGGGAAGGAATAGGCATCGGGCTTGATGACGAAGACCGTCTGGCCGTCACGCACCGGCAGGCTGTAGCTGCCGTCGGCAGCAGTCTTGACGATGGTTTCGCCATTGGACACCTGCACGCCGGCCAGACCCGGATCGGTCGCACCGCGGCCCGGCTTGGCGTCACGCTCCAGATAGACCTTGCCGCTGACCACGGTGTCCGCGGCCCAGGCCGGCGAGGTCAGCAACAGGCAGCACAGCCAGGCGGCAGGCAGTTTCATGGGGGCGGGTCCGGGGAAAAGAGACCGCCTATTGTAGAGCCGAGCCATGCCCGGCTGCATCGCAGATGGCAGCCGAGCATGGCTCGGCTCTACTGGTGGGTGCGGACCGTTGGTCCGCACACCTTGTTCAACGATGGCGCTTTTCCAGCACGTCGCGGGCATCTTCCAGCGACAGCCCACGCGCGCGCAGCAGCACCAGCAGGTGGTACAGCAGGTCCGAGGCCTCTCCGAGCAATGCTTCATCGTCCTGTGCCACACCGGCCAGCGCCGTCTCCACACCTTCTTCGCCCACCTTCTGCGCGATACGACGGATGCCGCCCTCGAACAGGGATGTCGTATAGCTGCCGGACGGACGCAGCGCCTCACGCACGGCGACCAGCTGGTCCAGGCCGCCGAGGAAGTCCTTCGGCGCGCCATCGAAACAGCTCTCCGCCCCGGTGTGGCAGGTTGGGCCTGCCGGGCGTGCCAGCACCAGCAGCGTATCGGCATCGCAATCGACGCTGATCGACTGCACCGCCAGCACATTGCCGGACTGCTCGCCCTTGGTCCAGAGACGCTGCTTGCTGCGGCTGAAGAAGGTCATGTGGCCGATCGCCAGCGTCGCCGCCAGCGACTCGGCGCTGACATAGCCCAGCATCAGCACCTGCAGGGTGTCGGCATCCTGCACCACGGCCGGCAACAGCCCATCACCCTTGTCCCAGTCCAGCGTTTCCAGCGCCTGCGGCGACGGCCGCACGTCAATAGACATCTCGTACCTCGATCTGCTGCTCGCGCAGGTAGCGCTTCAAGTCGGCAATGGCGATGGCGCCACTGTGGAACACGCTGGCCGCCAGCGCACCGTCAACGTCGGCCTGGTCAAAGGCCTGGGCGAAGTGCTCCATTGCACCCGCACCACCCGACGCGATGAGAGGCACCTGGCACAGCGCGCGTGCCTGCCGCAGCTGCTCCACGTCGTAGCCGCGGCGCACGCCATCGCTGTCCATGCAGTTCAGCACGATCTCGCCGGCACCGCGGCGCTGCGCCTCGACGATCCAGTCCAGCGTGCGCAGCGGCACCGCTTGGGTCTTGTCCGGGTCGCCGCTGAATCGACGCACGCGCCACTGGCCGTCTTCCTCGCGTACAGAATCGACACCCACCACCACGCACTGCACGCCGAACTCTTCAGCCAGTTCGGTGATCAGTTCCGGGCGGCCCAGCGCGGGCGAGTTGATCGAGATCTTGTCCGCACCTGCGAACAGCACGCGACGCGCCGTCTCCACGCTGTCGATGCCACCGGCCACGCAGAACGGGATATCGATCAGGCGCGCGATGCGTTCGATCCAGGCCACGTCCACCGACCGTGCCTCCGGGCTGGCGCCGATGTCATAGAACACCAGCTCGTCGGCGCCCTGGTCGCGATAGCGCTGGGCCAGTTCGGCGATGTCGCCCATGTCGACGTGGTCGCGGAAGCGCACGCCCTTGACCACGCGGCCATCGCGTACGTCCAGGCAGGGAATGATGCGGCGGCTCAGCATGCCAGTGCCTCCGCCAGGTCCATGCGCTGTTCCAGCAGCGCCTTGCCGAGAATCGCACCGCCGCAGCCGGCGGCCTGCGCCGCAGCCACATCGGCCACATCGCGGATACCCCCCGACGCCTGCACCTCCACGCCCGGCAGCAACGCCGCCAGGTGCTGGTACAAGCTGATGTTCGGGCCGGCCAGCATGCCGTCGCGGGCAATGTCGGTGCACAGCAGATGGCGCATGCCCGCCTGTGCGTAGCGTTCGGCCAGCGCGTCCAGGGTCACCCCTGCGTTCTCGGTCCAGCCGTGCACCGGCAACTGCCACTGCCCCTGCGCGTCCTGGCGGGCATCGAGGGCGATGGTCAGCCGCTCCGGGCCGAATTCGGCCAGCCAGCCGATCACCTGTTCGGGCTCGCGTACCGCCAATGACCCGATCACCACGCGGCTGGCGCCGGCCTCGAGGATGCGCGCCACGTCGTCGCAGCCACGCACACCGCCGCCGGTCTGCACCTGCAGCGGAGTCTGCGCACGGATCGCCGCCAACAGCGGCGCCAGCGTATAGCCGCCGGCACGTGCGGCATCCAGATCGACCAGGTGCATCCACTGCGCGCCCTGCGCCGCGAACGCCTGCGCACGCGGCAACGGATCGTCGCCATAGTGGGTTTCCTGCGCGTAGTCGCCCTGGCGCAGCCGCACCACGCGGCCATCACGGATATCCAGCGCGGGATAGACGGTGAAACTCATGCAGCGGTGCCCTCAAGGAAATTGCGCAGCATCAGCGAACCGGTATCGCCGGACCGCTCGGGATGGAACTGGGCACCGAAGTAGCGGCCCTGCTCGACCACGGCGGTGAACAGGCCACCGTGGTCGCAGGCGGCAACGGTATGCCTGTTCAGCGGCGCGGCGTAGCTGTGCACGAAGTACGCACTGGCGCGCTCGGGGACCCCCTGCAGCAGCAACGACGGACGCAACGGCAGCAGCCGGTTCCAGCCCATGTGCGGCACACGGATGCCACAGGCCGGCACCAGCTTGCGCACCACACCCGGGATCAATCCAAGCGTATCCACGCCGGCCTCTTCGGAGCGATCGAACAACAGCTGCATGCCCAGGCAGATACCCATCAGCGGCACCTGCAGCTGGCGCAGCGGCTCGACCAGCCCCTGCGCATGCAGGCGCTGCATGCCGGGGCCGGCCGCACCCACGCCAGGCAGGATCACCCGTTGCGCGCCGGCCAGGCCTTCGGCGTCGCGGACCAGCCGCACCGTGGCACCGAGCCGTTCCAGTGCGTAGCGCACCGAACCCAGATTGGCGCCGCCGGCATCGATCAGCACGACCTCGCTCACAGCGCCCCCTTGGTGGTCGGCAAGGCGGTGCCCTGCCGTGCAAGCGCAGGCCGCAACGCGCGTGCCAAGGCCTTGAAGCAGGCTTCGACCTTGTGGTGGTCGTTGTCGCCACGCACCTGCAGGTTGAGATTCAGGCCGCTGGCATCGCACAGCGATCGGAAGAAGTGCGGGACCAGCTCGGTCGGCATATCGCCCACACGCTCGCGCTTGAACTCGCCGTCGAACACGAAATACGGGCGGCCACTGAAATCCAGCGCAGCGCTGGCCAGGGTTTCATCCATCGGCAGGGTGAAGCCGTAACGGCCGATGCCGCGCTTGTCGCCCAGTGCTTCGCGCAGGGCCTGTCCCAGCGCAAGGCCGGTGTCTTCGATGGTGTGGTGTTCGTCGATGTGCAGATCGCCCTCGGCGCGGATGTCCAGCGCGAAGCCACCGTGCTTGCCGATCTGTTCCAGCATGTGATCGAAGAATGGCAGGCCGGTGTGGATGTGCGCATCGCCGGCACGATCCAGATCCAGTTCGACACGGATCTTCGTTTCCTTGGTATTGCGCTGGACCACCGCCGTACGCGGCGCATCGGCAAGTGCGTGAGCAATGCCCGGCCAGTCCCACTCACCACCAAACTGTTCGGTGCGCAGCTGGAAGCCACGGATGTTGAGGTTGTCGGCGAACTGCAGGTCGGTGATGCGGTCGCCGACCATGCCCGAGCGCGCCCAGTCGATGCTGCGGTCCTGCAGATAGGCGGTCATCAGGCCGATGCCGGGCTTGCGGGTCGGCGCGTTCTCGTGCGGCCAACTGGCGTCGACCAGCACATCACGGAAGACGATGCCCTGGCTTTCGAAGATCTGCAGCATCAGGTCGTTCGGGCCATCGAAGCTGGCGCGCGGATAGCCTTCGCTGCCCAGGCCGTCCTGATTGGTGACGATCACGAACTGGTAGCCGGCATCGCGCAGCTTCAGCAGCGCCGGGATCACCTGCGGCACGAAGCGCAGCTTCTCGTAGGCATCGATCTGGAAATCCGCCGGCTCCTCGATGAGGGTGCCGTCGCGGTCGATGAACAGGATGGGCGTCATGCTGCGGCCCTCCGTGCCGACAGGGCCGCAAGCACGCGGTCATTCTCCTCGGGGCTGCCGATGCTGATGCGCAGTGCATCGCCCAGCTGCGGCGCAGCGCGCTGGTCGCGCACCACCACGCCAGCAGCGAGCAGCGCGTCGAACGCAGCTTGGGCATCGGCAAAGCGGACCAGCAGGTAGTTGCCGGCCGAGGCGTACACGCGGCGGACGCCCGGCAGGCCAACCAGCGCGGTGCCCAGGCGCTCGCGCTCGGCGATGACCGTGGCCACGCGTTCGGCGGTGCGTGCCAGCGCGGCCGGCTGCAGTGCCTGCACGGCCAGCTCGGCGCACGGCGTCGGCACCGGGTATGGCGCCTGGCAACGGCGCAGCACGGCAATCAGTTCTGGCGCGGCGATCAGGGTGCCGATACGTGCGGCCGCCAGTGCGTGCGCCTTCGACAACGTGCGCAGCACCGCCAGGTTGGCGTGTGCGGCCAGCAGCGAGGTAGCCGAAGCGCGCTGCGCGTACTCGACATAGGCTTCATCCACCACCACCAACGCCTGCCCACGCAGCGCAACGGCTACGCGCTCGATCTCCGACAGCGGGATATCGCTGCCGGCAGGATTGGACGGCGCGCACAGGAAAACGAGCTTGGCGCCCTGCCCCTTGGCAGCGGCAATCACCGCATCCAGGTCCGTGCGCAGGCCCTCGCCATCGTCAATGAGCGGCACTTCAATCAACGGCGCACCCTGCAGGCGCGCGCAGACCGCGTACATGCCGAATACCGGTGGCGTCACCAGCACGCCATCGCGGCCCGGCACGCACAGGGCGCGCACCAGCAGATCAATCGCTTCGTCGCTGCCACGGCCTACCAGCAGCTGTTGCGGCTGCACGCCGTACAGCGATGCCAGCGCATCACGCAGCGCAGCCGGTTGCGGCTCCGGGTAGCGGCGGCTGCCGCCGGTGGCGTCGGCCGGATTGGCCCACGCCGATTCATTCGCGTTCAACCACACCTCACCCTGCACAGCGCTGCTGCGCGCCGAACTGTAGCCGGCGAAGGCCCGCAGATCCGAGCGCACCAAGGCCAGCACGCCGTCGATGTCCGCGCTCATGCGGTCACCTCCATGCGCAGTGCCACCGCACGTTCGTGCGCGTCCAGCCCTTCGGCGCTGGCGAGGATGCGCGCGCAGCCACCGATCGCCGCCAAGCCAGCGGCACTCGCGCTCTGCACGCTGATCAGGTTCTGGAAACTGGCCACGCTGACACCGCTGTAGGCACGCGCGGCACCGGCGGTGGGCAGCACGTGGTTGGTGCCGCTGCAGTAGTCGCCCAGTGCTTCCGGCGTGTAGTCGCCGAGGAACACCGAACCGGCCGCCTGCACCTGGCCCAGCCAGTCGCGCGGTTCACGCAGGGCCAGGATCAGGTGTTCGGGGGCGTAGCGGTTGCTGATCGCAAATGCATCCGCCAACGAATCAACCTGGATCAACTGCGACGCCGACAGTGCCTGGCGGGCGATGTCCTGCCGCGGCAACAGGGCCACCTGGCGTTCCACTTCGGCCTCGACGGCGGCCAGCAGCGCCGCGTCATCGGTCAGCAGCAGTACCTGTGAATCCGGGCCGTGCTCGGCCTGCGACAGCAGATCGGCGGCGACGAAGGCGGGATTGGCGCCGGCATCGGCGATCACCAGCACTTCCGAGGGACCGGCTGGCATGTCGATGGCGGCGGCACCGTCCTGCGCCACCTGCTGCTTGGCCTCGGTGACGAAACTGTTGCCCGGCCCGAACAGCTTGTCGCTCGCCGGAATGCTCCCGGTGCCATAGGCCATCGCCGCGATCGCCTGCGCACCGCCCAGCTTGAACACACGTTGCACGCCGGTCAGGCGCGCGGCCACCAGCACTGCCGGATCGGCCGTACCGTCGGCACGCGGCGGCGTGCACAGCACTACCTGCGGGCAACCGGCCAACCGCGCCGGCACGCCCAGCATCAGCGCGGTGGACGGCAACGGCGCACTGCCGGCCGGCACATACAGGCCAACCCGGCCGATCGGCCGCAGCACGCGCTCGCAGACCACACCCGGCGCGGTTTCCACTGCATAGCCCTGGCCCATCCCCGCCTTGTGGAAGCGGGTGATGCGCTCGGCCGCCTCGACCATGGCCTGGCGCAACGCGGCCGGCACGGCGGCTTCGGCGGCAGCGAACTCGCTGTCGGAAACTTCGAAATCCTGCAGGTCCACGCCATCGAAGCGCACGGTGATCGCGCGCAACGCGTCATCGCCCTGCGTGCGCACCTGCGCGATCAGCGTGGCCACCGCATCACGGGTCTGCTGCGCCACGGTCTGCACCGGGCGGGTCAGCGCCGCGCTGCGTGCGGCCTCATCAAGTTGCGACCAGATAAGACGATTCATGCCAGCGACCGCTCCACGCTCAATACCATCAGGCCCTGGGCGCCGGCGCGCTCCAGTTCTTCCATGCGCTGCCAGGTCAACGGACCGGGGCACATGGTCTGCAGGCGCAACGCACCGCCATCGGCAGGCAAACGCACCAACGGTTCGGCATCGGCCAACAGTTGCGCCAGCGCGTCGACGCGGTCCTCGCTGGCGCGGAACATCAGTAGCTTGCGGTCCTGCCGCTGCACCACACCGTCCAGGCGACGCAGCAGCATGCTGCGCAGGGCGCCACGGGCATCATCGGGAACGCGCACCGCACCGGCCAGCACGGCTTCGCTGTCGAGCAGGTTGTGCACCGGGGTGAGCTGGTTGGCGCGCAGGGTGGCGCCGCTGGAGACCAGGTCACAGATCAGGTCGGCGGTGCCCAGGCGCGGCGCGATCTCCACCGATCCGGACAGCTCCACCACCTGCGCATCCACGCCCTGCGCGGCCAGCCACTGCTTGAGGATGGCCGGGTAGCTGGTGGCGATGCGGGTACCGGCCAGCTGTGCCGGCCCCTGCCATTGCCACTCTTCCGGCACCGCCAGCATCAACCGGCAC
>NZ_QAIJ01000225.1:29948-35837 GCF_003060985.1 Stenotrophomonas sp. HMWF023 | reverse complement strand
GCATCCGGCAGGCCGATCTGGCGACGTGCAGCGGCCTGCTCGTCCAGTTCGTTGCGGCCGACGATGCCGAGGTCGCAGACGCCATCGGCGATCAGGCCGGGGATGTCGTCGTCGCGCACCAGCAACAGGTCCACCGGCAGCGACTCGCCGTAGCAGAACAGCTTGTCGCGGCTCTCGCGCCAACTCAGGCCACAGGCGCTGAGCAGGTTGCGGGCGGGCTCGGCCAGCCGGCCACTCTTCTGGATGGCGATACGCAGCCGGTCTCGCGCCGGCGCTGCCTGGGTTGCACTCATGGGGGAGGTCTCGAAGTTCGGAACGGGGCGCGGATCAGCGCGAAGCAAGGCGGTCGACGGCGGCGGCATAGCCTCGATGGCCATGCTCGAGCGTGCGTGCCACCCGTCCGGTGGTGGTCACGCTGACGCCGGTGCGCTCGTGGATCTCGCGGTACGGCACGCCCTGCTGCAGCAGCGGCACCACCTTCCAGCGGTCGGCCATGGCTTCCAGCTCGGCCGGCGTACACAGGTCACGCAGGAAGGCGACCACCTGCTCCGGCTCGCGCAGGGCGGCAAAGGCCTGGGCCAGGGCGTCCAGATCGGCTTGCGGGTCTTTGGCGGCGATGTCGGGGCGGACTTTCACGGGCAGGACTCTTGCATCAATGTAATAGCGTGTTAGTACATTAACGCATTCTTGCGCATTGCGTCAAAGGGCCGATCAGGTGCCGGCAGGCCCGTTCAGGCGGCGGAAACGAAAACGCCCACCGGGCGGTGGGCGTTCGGATGCTGCGATGGACGTGGCCCCGATCAGGGCAGACAGCGGACCTCCGCCTGCAGCGCGCCGCGCCGCAGGCATTCGCCGAACAGGCTGCCCTGCCGGCTGGGATGGGACTGCAGGTTCTGCAGCGCTCCTGCCCGGCCCGGGCACGCCCGCTCGGCCAGGGCCTGCAGATCCTGCTCAAGCTGCGCGCGGTCGATCACATGGCAGCGATCAGCCACCAACTGGTACTGCGCCGGGCCGATCCGGGTGCTGCGCAGCGCCGGGTCACTCTGGCAGCCCGCCAGCAGGAGCAGCATCAGCGCCCCTGCGGCGACGGGCTTCACGCCATGACCCGCGACTGCTCCAGCTCCACCTGCAGGGTGCTGGCCAGTTCGTCGCGCGAGATCTCGAACTGCTGCTCGCGCAGCAGGTCCTTCACTGCCACCACGCCGCGCGCCAGTTCGTCCTCGCCAGCCAGCACCACGAAACGGATACCCGCTTTGGCCGCGTACTGGAACTGCTTGCCGATCTTCTTCGGCTCCATCTGCACTTCGGTGTTGATGCCACCGGCTCGCAGGCGACGGGCAATGTCCAGCGACTGCGGCATGCCCTGCTCGTCCATCAGCGCCACCAGCGCCTGCACGCTGCTGGCCTCGATGCCCTCGATCAGGCCGGCTTCGCGCAGCTGCCAGAACAGGCGCGACAGGCCAATGGAAATGCCCACGCCCGGCAGCTTGGACTTGCTGTAGTGGCTGGCCAGGTCTTCATAACGGCCACCGGAACAGATCGAACCGATCTGCGGGTGGTCCGTCAGCGTGGTCTCGTACACCGTGCCGGTGTAGTAATCCAGGCCACGTGCAATGGAGAAGTTCAGGCAGTACGCACTTTCCGGAACGCCCAGTGCCTGCACCAGCTGCAGCACTTCGCGCAGCTCGGCCACGCCGGCACGCAGGATCTCCGACGAACCGGCACCGGCTTCCAGTGCCGCCAACTGCGCCAGCGCATCGGCATGCCCCTGCGAACGCACGGCGACGAAGGCGAGAATCTTCTCGACCTGTTCGGCCGGAATACCGAAGCCCTCGCCCGCCAGCGTCTCGCGCACGTAGTCGGGGCCACGCTTGTCCAGCTTGTCCACTTCACGCAGCACTGCCAGCTGGCGCTCGCCTTCGGCCACGCCCAGGCTCTCGAAGAAGCCGCGCAGCAGCTTGCGGTTGTTCAGCTGGATGCTGAAGTCACCGATGCGCAGTTCGGCAAACACCGCGTGGATGACCGCCAGCACTTCGGCGTCGTAACGCACGCTCAGGCTGTCCTTGCCGATCACGTCGATGTCGCACTGGTAGAACTCGCGGAAGCGGCCGCGCTGCGCACGCTCGCCGCGGTACACGCGCTGCATCTGGTAGCGACGGAACGGGAAGGTCAGCTCGTGTTCGTGCTCGGCCACGTAACGCGCCAGCGGCACGGTCAGGTCGAAGCGCAGCGCCATCTCCGGCAGCGAACGGTCGCCGGATTCGGCGGCGTTGGCCAGCGCGCCGGTGGACTGCACGAAATACACCTGGCGCTCGGTCTCGCCGCCGGACTTGGTCAGCAGCACATCGGACAGCTCGAACACCGGCGTCTCCACCGGCAGGAACCCGAAGCGCTCGTAGTTGCGGCGGATGACGTCCAGCATGCGCTGGAACGCAATCTGCTCGCGCGGCAGCAGTTCAAGGGTGCCGGGCGGGGTACGGGGCTTGATCACGGGCGGAACTCCTGCGGGAACGGGACGTGGGAGGGGGCGACATTCTAGCGCCCCGCATCGCGTGGCCGTGGAATACGGGGTCCAACGGCCGCTTGAAGTATCATAAAGCCCTCCCCCGCCCGCGATACGCCCACGCAACATGTCCCGGCCTTCCGGCGCTCCGTCCGCCACCAACGACCCCGCCGCGCCGTCCTGCGCCACGCTGGACTGCCTGCACTGCTCGGTACGCCACCTGGCGGTGTGCTCTGCGCTGTCGCCCGATGAGGTGCAGGCGCTGGAACAGGTGACCGTGTCGCAGCAGTTGACGATGGGCAGCACCCTCGCCCGCAGCGGCGAAGAGCGCCAGCATGTCTATACATTGACCGGTGGCGCGCTGCGGCTGGTACGCACGCTTGCCGATGGCCGCCGCCAGATCAATGGCTTCGTGCTGCCCGGCGATTACCTGGGCCTGAGCGGCAGCGACCACCATCGCTACGACATCGAGGCGATTGCCGACAGCCGCGTATGCCGCGTTGCCCTGCCACAGATGAAGGGCCTGCGCGCCCGTTATCCGCACCTTGAGCGCAAGCTGCTGCAGCGCGCCTGCCAGGAACTGGATGCTGCGCAGGATGCCGCCTTGGCGCTGGCACGCCTGCAACCGGCGGAAAAACTCGCTGATTTCCTGCTGCGCCTGGCTGCGCGCGAGGCCAAGCTGGGCGGGGATGGCCTGCGTGTTTCGCTGCCGATGGGCCGCGGCGATATCGCCGATCATCTGGGCCTGACCATGGAAACGGTCAGCCGCACCTTCACCAAGCTGCGCCAGCAGGGCCTGATCGCCCTGCCCCATCTGAACGTCGTCGAGATCCTCGACGAGGATGGCCTGCGCAGTCTGGCCGGTGAAGTGCAGGGCTGAGCGCCCTGACGCTGCTGGGGTTGCCGGCCAGCGGCCGGCACTACCAGGAGCACGCATCGCGGGTAGTGCCGGCCGCTGGTCGGCAACCGCCGGGTTCTCCAATCAACGCATCAACACCGCGCGCAACGCTGCGTAATCGGCCGCCAGCGGCTCGGCATGCGCTGGACGCTGCAGCAGCGCCTCCAATGCCGGCGGCACCGCAACCGCTTCGCCGATCAACGGTTCCACCACCGCCTCGAATTTGGCCGGGTGCGCGGTAGCAACCACCGCCCAATCACCCTTGGCGCCGCCTGCGCGCAGATCCTGCAGCACCTTCACCGCCGTGGCCGTGTGCGGGCAGAACAGCTCACCGTCGCTGGCATGGGCGCTGGCGATGGTCGCGCGGATGGTCACGTCATCCACTGCAAAGGCACGGAATGCCGCACGCAACTCGGCATCGTCGCCCTGGTACAGCCAGCGCAGCCGCTCGAAGTTACTGGGGGCGCCGACATCCATGGCGTTGGCCACGGTCGCAATGCTGGCCGCTGGCTGGTACTGATCGCCACCGAAGTAGCGCGGCAGCACCGCATTGGCATTGGTGGCCAGCACGATCTGCCCGATCGGCACGCCCAGCGCGCGTGCCAGCACCGCGGCCATCGCGTTGCCGAGATTTCCGGTCGGCACCACCAGGTTCAAGCGCCGCTGATGCTGCGCATGATGGGTCAGCGCCGCGTGCGCGTAATAGCTCATCTGCGGCAGCAGCCGGCCCAGGCTGATGCTGTTGGCTGAGCTGAGCGGCACCTGCGCCTGCAGATCGCGGTCGGCCAGCGCCTGCTTCGCCATCGCCTGGCAATCGTCGAACGAACCGGCTACCCGCAGCGCCCGGATGTTGTCGCCGAAGCAGCCGAGCTGATGGGCCTGTCGCGGCGACACCCGCCCATCGGGATACAGCACCACCACGCGTACACCGGGTTGCCGATGGAAGGCTGCCGCCACGGCCGCGCCGGTGTCACCAGAGGTAGCCACCACGATGGTCAGATCGCGGTCCTTGCCGGTCTGTAGGCGCGACAGCGCACCGGCGAGGAAGCGCGCACCGATGTCCTTGAACGCCGCCGTCGGCCCATGGAACAGCTCCAGTACGTGATCACCGTTGCCCAGCGCACGCAATGGCACGGGGAAGTCAAAGGCCTCACTGCAGATCGATGGCAGGGCATCAGCCAGCAGGTCACCGTCGAAGAAAGGCGCCAGCAGGTCAGCGGCGGTGTCGGCCAGGGTCACACCGGCCTGCAGCGTGCGCGGCGCCGGCAGCGCCTGCGGAACGTACAGCCCACCATCGGGCGCGAGACCGGCGGCGATGGCCGCACTGAGTCCAACGGCCGGCGACTGGCCACGGGTCGAAACGAATTGCATGGGATCGATATCCGGTAGGGAGGAAGAATTCAGCACAAACGGGCTCCGGGTGCATCGAGTGGCGAAATCCAGGCATCGCTGTCGAAACCGACAGCGGCGAAGGCCGCACGCACCGGCTCCGCTGCCACGCGCGCCTGGTCGGCATCTTCAAACCAGGCGAATACACTGGGCCCGGCGCCGGAAATGCCCGCGCCCATCGCGCCTGCGGCCAGTGCGGCGTCACGCGCCGCGTCGAAGCCAACGATAAGGCCCGCCCGCCGCGGTTCGACCAGCACGTCGCGCAGGCCGGCGCGCACCAGCGATGCATCGCTGCGATGGCAACCACTCAATACCAGCGCCAGGTTGGCGCTCTGCGCAACGAATTCGCCCAATGCATAGCTGCCCTGCAGCGCCTGCCGCGCGCGCCGGGTTTCAAGTACCGCATGTGGATGTATCAGCAGGCTGTGCCAGCTGGCCGGCACCGGAACCGGCACCAGGCGATCGGCCGTGCACAACGCCACGCCACCCAGCAGCAGGGGGCCGACGTTGTCGCCATGGCGGCCACCGCTGGCCACGGCTTCGCCATCCAGTGCGAACGGATACAGCGCCTCACGCGGCAGTGGCACGTCCAACAGCGCATTGGCCGCCACCAGCGCGGCAACACAGGAGGCGGCCGATCCGCCCATGCCGGAGCCGAAGGGAATGCCCTTGTCGATCTCGATGGCAAAACCGAAGCCCAATCCCAGCCCCTCACGCAGCGATATCAGCGCGGCACCGGCGGTGTTGCCGGCGGCTTCCAGCGGCAGCTCCACCGCACTGCCGCGGATCGCGTCGATACGCACCCGTGGTTCGTCGATGCGGCGCACGCTCACCGTATCGCCGATACCGGCGATGGCGTGGCCCAGGATGTCAAAGCCCACGGCCACGTTGGCCACCGATGCGGGCGCGAAGGCGCGTGCGATCACAGGCGCGCCCCTTCGCCGGCCGCCACCCGCAGCAGATCGGCGAACACACCGGCAGCGGTGACTTCCGGACCCGCACCCGGGCCCTGCACCACCAGCGGGTTGTCGCAGTAGCGGCGGGTACGGAACTGCACCACGTTGTCGGTCAACCGCAGGTTGGCGAACGCGTGGTCGGC
>NZ_QAIJ01000225.1:18071-29938 GCF_003060985.1 Stenotrophomonas sp. HMWF023 | reverse complement strand
GTCGTGCAACCGTGCCAGCAGTGCCTCATCGGATGCGCCCAGGCGGGCCATGAAGTCGTCCACGCTTCCCTCGCGCAGCAACGCCGGCACCAGGCTCTCCACCTGCACCTGCTCCAGGCTGAGTGCGTGGCCGGCCTCGCGGGCGAGGATCACCAGCTTGCGCGCGACATCCACACCGGACAGGTCATCGCGCGGATCCGGCTCGGTGTAGCCCATCGAGCGCGCCTGCGCGACCAGTTCCGAGAACGGCTGGCTGCCGTCGAAGCGATTGAACAACCAGGCCAGCGTGCCGGAGAAAATGCCTTCGATCGCCAGCACTTCGTCGCCGGTATCCACCAGGTCACGCAGCGTGGTGATCACCGGCAGGCCGGCACCCACCGTGGCCTCGTAGCGGAAGCGCGCGCCACTGGCGGCGGCCGCCGCGCGGATGCGCTGGTAGCGTGCGAGCGGCCCGGCACCGGCCTGCTTGTTCGGGGTTACTACATGGATGCCTGCGGCCAGCCAGCCTTCATAGCGCTCGGCGACCTCTGCACTGCCACTGCAGTCGATCACCACCGCATGCGGCAGATGAGCGGCCAGCAGGTGCTCGGTGAAGTGGTCCAGGTCGCTGGCCTGGCCGGCGTCCTGCAGCGCCTGGCGCCAGTCTTCATGCAGCCCATCGGCCTCCAGGCGCATGCGCGAGCGTGACGCAAGCGCGCGCAGGCGCAGATCGACGTTGGCCTTGGCCAGCAACTGCGGGCGTGCGGCCAGCAACTGGTCCAGCAGCGCAGCACCGACATTGCCCGGACCGATCACGCCCACCGCGAACGTCTGCGGCGACAGCCAGAACCCCGCATGCGCGGCACGCAGCGCGCGGGTCGCATCGGCGCTTGCCACCGCCACCGAGATGTTGCGCTCGGACGACCCCTGCGCGATCGCCAGGATGTTCACCTGCGCCCGGCCCAGCGATTCGAACAGCCGCGCGGCCACGCCCGGCTGGCCCGCCATGCCATCGCCGACCGCGGCCAGTACGCTGACGCCCTCGCTGACCTGCACGCGCTGTACCTGGCCGGCAGCCAGTTCGTGCGAGAAAGCCTGCACCACGGCATCGCGGCCACGCGCCGCTTCGCCAGCACGGACAACGCAGCAGATCGAATGCTCGGAAGACCCCTGCGAGATCATCACCACCGAGACCTGCGCCTGACGCAGCGCGGCGAACACGCGTTCGGCAGTACCCGGCACGCCGATCAGACCGGTGCCTTCCAGATTCAGCAGGGCCAGATCCGCGCTCAGCGTCAGCCCCTTTACCGGACCACGTGGCGAGCGCTCGGCGCTGATGCGGGTACCCGGATGACTGGGGTGGAACGTATTGCGGATGAAGATCGGCAGACCCAGCCGGATTGCCGGTGACATGGTCTGCGGATGCACCACCTTGGCCCCGAAGTAGGCCAGTTCGCAGGCCTCGTCGTAGCTCAGCGCGTGCAGCTGCACGGCCTCCGGCACCAGCCGCGGGTCGGCCGACAGCACGCCGTCGACGTCGGTCCAGATATGCAGTTCATCGGCATTGAACAGCGCGGCGAAGATCGCACCGGAATAGTCGCTGCCGTTGCGGCCCAGCGTGGTGACACGATCCTGGCGATCACGGGCGACGAACCCGGTAGCCACCACGCGCAACTGCGGGTGCTGCAGCCGCCACGCGGCAAGGCGGCCGGCACTGGCATCCCAGTCGACATCCACGCCCAGTTCGCCATGGCCGACGACCAGCACATCGCGTGCATCCAGCACCGCGCAGTCCTCACCCAACGCGCGCAGATGGGTGCCAAGCAACTGTGCGGAGAACACTTCGCCCAGGCCCTGCACGCGGTCGAGCACTTCGCGCGGCAGTTCACCGATCACCGCCAGGGCGGCCAGCACCTCGGCCAGCTGGTCGAAGCGCGCATCGATCCAGTCCACGGTGTCGCCCACCTGCTCACCCAGCAGCGCTACCGCGGCACCACGATGGCGTGCGCGCAGTGCATGCCAGGCTTCCTGCCAGCCGGCATCGCCCTGGGCTGCCAGGTGCGCCAGTTCGATCAGCGCGTCGGTAACGCCCTTCATGGCCGAGACCACGCTGACCTGCAACGACTCGGGGCGGGCCAGCAGCAGACCGGCAACATGGCGATAGCGCTCAGCGTCGGCCACCGAAGTACCGCCGAACTTGTGCACGACAGTGGACGGCGCAGCCAGAGCGGACGCAGCAGGCGAATGGGCGGGGGCGATGGAAGACATGCAGACCTCGGTTGGAGGCCCCGTCGCATGCAGGTGGTCGAGTTTCCCCGTCACCTGGATGGTGCGGGGCCGTTGTTTTCGGGAGTTACACGAAGACGACGGGCCGCACCAGGGCAGTGGTGACGGTGGTGGTGGTAATGGTGGTGGTGATGGCGACCGGCGCAGTCGAACGGCCCGCGGCAGCGGGGACGATCAGACGGGCGTTGGCGGCATCAAGGACCATGGCGTACAGAAAACACCGGCACGATGGCCGCTGTCAAGTGTTGCGGCGCAATATTTTCTTGCCGCGATCATCGGCCAACGTGCCGGCATTTGGTTGCAATTGAGACAAACCGGTGATCGTCGGCTTCAATGCGCCGATTCAGCCGACATGTTCGGTGATCGCGCGTGGCGTGCGGTGCGCATGCGCGCACAACAGCACGCCGCCGACCAACAGCACGATCGCCAGCAGTTCCAGCAGGCTTGGCCAACGTCGCTGCCAGGCGAAGGCATACAGCAGTGCGAACAGGGTTTCGAACACGATCATCTGCCCGGTCAGGGTCAGCGGCAGCAGGCGACTGGCGCGGTTCCAGAACGCGTTGCCGAGGATCGAAGCGACCACCGCAACACCCGCGCTGATGGCCCAGAACCCACTCCACTGCGCGGCCGTATGAGTCCCGGCGTGTCCGATGAAGGCCATCGGCACCAGCAGCAACGAAAGCCCGCCGGTGGTGACGCCGGTCAGCAGCGACCAATCATGGCTGGAAAGATCAGGCCGCCGCGCCAACCAGCGGCTGTTGCCGATGGAGTACAGCGCCCACGAGAACAACGCACCGAATGCGCACAGCAGGCCGATCAGGCGCTGCCGCCAGGGGGTGCCCAGATGTTCGGACATCAGCGCCTCCCAGCCGACCATCGCCACCCCGAGCACGCACAGGCCCAGCGCCGGCAGCAGCGGCTTCAACGGCACCGCGCCCTGCTCGCGCACGCCCACCAGGGTGACGACCACCGGAATCAGGCCGACAATCAACGAAGCAGCGGCGCCACCGGCCCACTGCACCGCCGTGGCCAGCAGCAGGAAGTACACCAGGTTGCCGGCGAGGCTGAGCCACAACAGGCCGATCCATTCGGCACGGCCGAGCTTCGGCGCCAAGCGCTTCCAGCGCGGCAGCAGCAGGGCCACCGCGATCAGGCCATAGACCAGATAGCGGCCAGCGGAGAGCTGCAGTGCATTGAAGGTGTTCAGCACGGCGGGCGCGAGGAAGACCACGCCCCACAGCGCACCGGCGGCAATGCCATTGGCGATGCCCAGAGCAATCGGGTTGTTGCGCATTACAGGTTCTTGGCGGGAGAGCACAGGCCGCGAAGTGTAGGCGACAGAGGGAGCGGCGTATTGACCGAGGCTACTGGCCGCCCGCCCGCCGCCATGCTGCCGGCGTCTGCCCGCATTCGCGGCGCAGCGCACGGGTCAGTGCACTCTGCTCGGAATACCCTGCAGCCAGTGCGATGTCGCTGATCGACGCCGGGCTGACCCGCAACTGGTGCTTGGCCCAGCGCAGCCGGCTGGCACTGAGCCAGGCCTGCGGGCTGAGCCCGAACTCGCGCCGGAACACCGCATGCAGACGGCTTTCGCTGATGCCGACGAAGGCGGCCATGCGCGCGACCGACCATCCCTGCCCCGGCATCGCCTCGACGGCAGCGCACAGACCCTGCAGGCGCGCGCCGCTGCCCGCCGGAGCGAACATATGCAGCAGGTCCGGCAACAACGCCGGCACCGGCTGCCCTGCCTGCACCCGGGCAAGCCGATGCCGCAGCGACAACGGAAGGTGCAGCCAGCGTTGCCGGCACAGGTGCTCCTGGGTTGCGTCATCAAGCACGCCCGGCCCGCAGTCGACAATCACGAAACCGTTGGGGCCATCGGCCAGCTGGTCGTGCGCCTCGCCAGCAGCCACGAAGGCGCCCTGCAGCAGGTCAAGACGACCGCCCCGGCCCTCCATCTCGAACTGCAGCTCACCCTGCAGGGGCAACACCCACTGCGCGTAGTCGTGGCGATCCAGGCCGGTGGCCTGACCGTAGTGCCGCAGGTGGAAAATGGCGCCCATCCGTCGAGTGTGCGCGTGTAACACGGGCCGTGCAAACCGCTGCTATAGTCGATCCGTCATCCAACGCAGGGAGTGCAGGACATGACCCATCAGCACGTATGCTTGGTGCTGGCCGCCAGCCTCGGCCTGGCGCTCACCGCCACCACCTCGGCGCAGGAACGCACGCCACCGGCCCCGCACTGCATGGACGCTGTCGGCGTCCAGGAAGTGGAGCAGGCATCACCACGCTCGATCGCGCTGCGTGCCGCCTCCGGCCAGGCCTATCGCATCGACTTCGCCGAGGACTGCCCCGGCATCCGCGCGGCCACCACCTTGAAGCTGGAAGCACCCACCGGCTGGGCCTGCGGTCGTCCCAGCGAGCGCGTCGTGGTCGACGGTCGCAGCTGTGCCGTCAGTGCGGTCACTCCGGTTCAGGCTCGCGACTATGCCAGCGTGGCCCGCGACAGCGACCGCCTGCGCACGGCCACCCTGCCGGCGCTGACCATTCGCGAACGCAGGGACGTCCGTCGTGGCTTCGGCGGCTCGGCCTCGTATTGCTTCGCCACCCGCAACGTTCGCGGCTGGTCGTCCGACACGCAGGGCATGCTGGTGGAAACCAACCCGCTGCGTAGCGGCGGCCATCGCTTTTACCGTGTCGAACTGGGCAGCCACTGCCTCCAGCTCGACCGCGCACCGGAATTAAGCTTCCAATCCGGCATGCAGAACGGCCTGATCTGCGGCAACCCCGGCGACCGCGTGGTCACGGCCGATTTCGACAGCTTCGACGAGCGCAGCGACGCGCTGGCGCCGCTGCCCCGCTTCACTCGCCGCGGCGCCTGCACGATCCAGGCGGTCTATCCAGCCTCCAGCCAGGCATCGAACTAGCCCTCGACGCCAAGGAAGGTGAACGGCGCGCCGGGGACGAAATGGCCCAGCGCATCGCCGGCAAACGTATTGCGCTGGTCTCGGCCGAGATCGAGCTTGAGCACCTTGCCGCCGAAATCGACCTTGTTCAGATCGACCCAGAAGGTATTGGGTGTCAGTGCCGACTCAAAGAAGTACAGGCGCCGCTTGTGGTCGGCAACCGTGCGCCAGCGGGTGGACGAGATGTTGGGCTCGCCCGGCGTGGTGATGCCGAACGGTACCGACACGTTGCGGATCACGCTGAACACACTGGCCAGCGCCTCCACCGGATCTTCCGCTTTCGGAATCGCGTTGATGTAGAACGACGCACGCGCGAAGCGGTCGGCCGAACGGTTGGTGCCTGGCAGCATCACCGTGCCACCGATCTGCTGCCAGTAGCTGTTCAACGCCAGCTGCTGGTCGAAGACCGGCGAATTGGTCATCACCTGGTAGCGGCGATCGTGGTGGATCACCTGGCGTCCGCCGATGTATTCGACGATCGCGCTGTCACCCGTGGCGTCGGACAGCGACAGATGCAGCGTCGCCTGGCGGTCCTCGCCTGGCACCTTGTCGGTGACGATCGAATACGGCTCGCGCTGCAGGGCGGTCACGGCTTCTTCCACCGTGGCGAAATTATCCAGCACGTACTGCGCCCACAGCGAGATCGAGAGGCCGGGCTTGCCGCTGCGCTGGGCAGGGTATTCCGACTCGACCAGCCACAGCAGGTTGGCGACCAGGCCCTTCTCGTTCATGCCATCGGTGGTGGAGATGTCGTAGCCGGTGGCCACCACGCTGCCGTAGCGCGCGGTCCAGGCGATCGACCCCGGCCCCGCCTGTCCGGTACGCGCAATGCCACGCGGCAGCACGTAGAGATTGGTGGCCACGTCCACTTTCCAGTCCATCGAGCGAGCGGTGATGACATCGCCGTTGTCGCCCAGATACACCGCGCGTGTGCAGGCCATGGCCGGCATCGCCGCCGTCGCCAGTGCCGCCGCCAGCAACGCGCTGCCCTTCCACTTCATCCGTGCCATGCCATGCTCCTTTCCCCGGGAAAAGTGATCTGAACCCTGCACCGGTGAGGCAAACGTGAAACCTCAGCGCAGCCAGCGGTCATGCAGCCAGAAACCGGCCGCCATCGCCGGCACGAACCACAAGGCTTCGCGCGCGCCCACCGCCAACGCAGCCAGCGCTGGTCCTGGGCAATACCCGACCCAGCCCCAACCGATGCCGAACACTGCCGCGCCCAGCAGCAACCGCCTGTCGACCGCCTGCGCCGTCGGAAGTTGGAAGCGCTCGGCGCAGCGTGGACGCTCCTGCCGCCGCAGCCAGAAGTGACCCAGTGCGCTGACCAGCAGCGCCGACGCCAGCACCCAGGCCAGCGTGGGATCGAAGTCGCCAGCCACATCGAGGAAACCGAGCACGCGACGCGGGTCGGTCATGCCAGCCAGCGCGAGACCGGCGCCGAACAGGCCACCGGCAGCACCTGCGGCGCACAAGCTGCGGCTCATACCAGGCCTCCGCCGTGGCGCATCAGGAACGTGGTGAGCATCGCGCAGGCCATGAACACCAGCACCGCCACCAGCGATCGTCGTGAACCACGGGCGAGGCCACAGACACCGTGGCCGCTGGTGCAGCCATTGCCCAGCCGCGTACCGACGCCCACCAATACACCGGCAGCGATCAATTGCCAGGCCGGCAGTGCGTCACGCAACAACGCGCGCGGTGATTGTCCCGCGCCCGCCTGCCAGCTCAGTACCGCCGCAGCAGCCAACATCAGTCCGAGCAGGAAGGCCCAGCGCCAGCCACGATCACCACGCGGTGCGGCCACGGTGCCAGCGGCGATGCCGCTGATGCCAGCCACCCGCCCAAGCGTGGCCAGCAGCACCACCGCCGACGCACCGATCAGGCCGCCGCCTGCAATTGCCGCCCATGGCAGGTTCATGCCCTGCTCCTCTGCATTGTGCGCATTGGCTTGCCCTTCAATTTAGATTTCTCTAAATTAGACTTTCCTGAACTACCCGGTCAAGCCATGCCCAGCATCACCACGGACAGTGCCGCGATGGCGACGCATGCTGCACAGGCGGCCGCCCTGCTGAAATCGCTGGCACATCCGGCGCGATTGCGCGTGCTGTGTCGTCTGGTGGAAGGCGAAGCACCAGTGCAGGAACTGCTGACCGTCACTGGCCTGGGCGCGTCGGCGCTGTCACAGCATCTGGCTGTGCTGCGCAATCTGGATGTGGTGGCAACGCGACGGCAGGCACAGACACTGCACTATCGGCTGCTGGAAGGTCCGGCGCTGGGGGTGCTGCAGGCATTGCACGCGGCGTACTGCGCACCGCAACGCTAGCGATCAGCCCGCGCTGAGCGCCGGTCGCACGACCTCGGTCAACAGATCCACCGCGGTAAACAGTGCACTGTCACCGTTCACCGTGCGGGCGAATCCCGACCAGTCACCTGCGGAAAGCTGGCGCAGCAACGCTGCGTCGACCGGCAACACGCGCATCGCCCAGTACGGAAACTGGCGCTGGCCAACCCGGCCGCGCGCGAGCTCGACGATGTCGACATGACTGCCAGCCTGCAGGATCCGCTCATACACCGAATCGATGCCATCGGGTGGACCTTCGATGTACTGCAGGAAGCGCTCGCCGTCATTCAGCAGCACGCCGGTCACCCCTGCCAGCTTGTTGAAGCGCGCGGCGTCCTCGACCAGCATCTGCAGACGTTCGGCGGACAGATCCGGCTTGGACTGGCTGACGTAAGCGATGGCGCGCAGTGGCATGGAGCTTCCTTTGCAAGAGTGGTGCCACGGTAGCAGTTGCGGACGAGTCCGTCTCAGTACACTCACGCGCGAGCTGAAGAATTCAGGAAACGACCGGACTGCGCCCATCGCTGCGACGAGGCAGCAGTGCCTCGAACACCACCTGTCCGGCGTCGTTGCGCGCGCTCAGCTGTCCACCATGGGCACGCACAAACTGGTCAACGATGTACAGGCCCAGCCCAAGCCCATTGCTCTGGTGGAAGCTTGCCTTGAACGGTTCGAACAAACGCGGCAGCAATGCTTCATCGACATGGCCTGCGTTGCGTACACGCAGCGCGACAACGCCGGCATCGCCACCATCGACCTGCACCTGCACCGCCGCCTCAGCGCCATGGGTAAGTGCGTTGCCGACCAGATTGGCGATCACCTGCCCCAAGCGATCCATGTCGCCCTGCAGGGTCGAATCACCCCGGACGTCCAGCGCGATCCGATCGGTTGGATGACCGGCACCGGCCTCCACCAGTACCGCACGCGTCACCTCGGCCAGGTCGCAGGTACCGGTCTGCAGGCGCAGGCCACCACTGCGGATCCGCGAGAAGTCCAGCAACTGCTCGACCATGCGCGCCATCCGCAGCGTGCTGGCTTCCAGGTAGCTCAGTGTCTGCTGCGCGCCGGCATTGTCGGCCGGCAGCTCCAGCGACAGCTTGTCGGCACACAGCAGGATGGCCGACAACGGCGTGCGCAGGTCGTGGGTCAGCACCGCGGCCATGGTCTCGTTGAGCTTCAACGCGCGCTCCAGCGCCTCGTTGCGTGCCTTCAGCAGCTGTCGCTGCTGGTAGAGCTCGATGAACACATTGACCTTGCTGAGGATCACCTGCGGCGCCACCGGCTTGTGCAGGAAATCCACCGCGCCGGTCTCGTAGCCCTTGAAGACCCTGTGCGGATCGTCCGGCGAGGCGGTCAGGAAGATGATCGGCACGTCGCGGCTGCGCTGCGAGCCGCGCATCAGCTCGGCCAGCATGAAACCATCGATCTCCGGCATGTGCACGTCCAGCAGCGCCAGCGCCACCTCATGCTCCAGCAGCAGTTCCAGCGCCTGCGCGCCGGAATCGGCCAGCAGCAGGTTGACGCCCTCGCGTCGCAGCAGCGCCTCCATGGCCACCAGGTTCTGCGGCACGTCGTCGACGATCAGCAGGTTGACCGGGGCCTGCGACTGGGCAGGGTCCGGTGGCAGCAGGTTCATGCAAACAACTCCTTCAGGCGGCGACACATCAGTTCAAGGGGCAGTACGGCATCGGCGCCAGCACGCTGCAGGGCGGAGGCCGGCATCATCGATGCCTCGGCCTCCTCGGGGCATTGCAGCCAGGCCTGGCCACCCGCGGTGCGCACCGCGGCCACGCCATCACTGCCATCGCTGCTGGCACCGGTCAGCAGGATCGCCAGCACGCGCGTGCCGAACACGGCTGCGGCGGATTCGAACAGCGGATCGATGGCCGGCCGCGAGAACAGCACCGGATCGTCCATCGACAGTGCGATGGCCTGCGTGTCTTCCACCAACAGGTGGTAGTCCGGCGGCGCGAACGTCACCGTTCCCGCCTGCAGCGGCTGCTTGTCCTCCGCTTCGCGCACGGTCAACGTGCAGTACGGTGCCAACACATCGGCGATGCGGCTGGAACGGTCGCGCGGCAGGTGCAGCACCACCAGTACCGGCACCGGCAGGGTGGCCGGCAACGCGCCAAGCACGATCTGCAGGGCGGCCACGCCACCGGCCGATGCACCGATCACCACCACTTCAGGGCGGGACATCGCCACCATCAGGCCACCTTCCGGTACAGGCGGTGCTCCCGCGAACAGGCTTCGAACGCATCGTGATGGCGACCGAACTGCAGCGACTCCTTGCTGCCCAAGCCGAGGAAGCCGCGATGCACCAGTGCTTCGCGGAACAATCCCACCGCCCGATCCTGCAGGTCGCGGTTGAAATAGATCAGCACATTGCGGCAGGACACCAGGTGCACTTCCGAAAACACCGTGTCGGTGGCCAGACTGTGATCGGCGAACACCACGTTGCGGCGCAACTGGCGGTCGAAGACCGCGCCATCGTAGGCGGTGGTGTAATAGTCCGACAGTGAAGCGGTGCCGCCGGCGGCAAGGTAGTTCCGGCTGAACTGGGCCAGGCGGTCGATGCCGTAGGCGCCAGCCTCGGCCGTGGCCAGTGCAGCGGGGTTGATATCGGTGGCGTAGACGATGCTGCGCTCGAGCAGGCCTTCCTCATGCAGCAGGATCGCCAGCGACCACACTTCCTCGCCGGTGCTGCAGCCGGCCACCCACAGCTTCACCGAGGGGTAGGTGCGCAGCACCGGCACCACCTGTTCGCGCATCTGCCGGAAATACTCCGGGTCACGGAACATCTCCGAGACCTGCACGGTGAAGAACTGCATGGCCTGGGCGAACAGCTCCGGCTCGTGCAGCAGCCGATGCTGCAGGTCCGACAGGCGCTCGCACTCGTAACGCTGCATGGCCTGGCTGACGCGACGGCGCAGCGAAGACACCGCATAGCTGCGGAAGTCGTAGTGGTAGCGCTGGTACAGCGCTTCCAGCAGCACCTTCAGCTCCAGGTCGAACAACGCCTGTTCGTTCATTGCCGCGAGCACCAGACCCGGCACAGCGACACCAGCTTGTCCACATCGATGGGCTTGGCGATGTAATCGTTGGCACCGGCCTGCAGGCAGCGTTCACGGTCATCGGGCATGGCCTTGGCGGTCAGCGCGATGATCGGCAGGTCCTGCAGGTGGCGCTGCGCGCGGATCTCGCGCATCGCCTGCAGGCCATCCTTCTCCGGCATCATGATGTCCATCAGCACCAGGTCCACCTCACGCTGGGCCAGCCGATCAACGGCCTCCTGGCCGTTGCGGGCGATCTCCAGCGTCACCCCCAGCGGCTCCAGCACGCTGGACAGCGCGAAGATGTTGCGCACATCGTCCTCGGCCAGCAGCACGGTGCGTCCGTCGAGCACGGTGTCGCGGCGGCGCGCTTCGCGCAGCAGGCGCTGCTGGTCGCTGGGCAGGTTGGCCTCCACGCTGTGCAGGAACAGCGTCACCTCGTCGAGCAGGCGCTCGGGCGAACGCGCACCCTTGATGATGATGCTCTTGGAGTAGCGGCGCAGGCGCTGCTCTTCTGCACGGCTGAGGGCGCGGCCGGTGTAGACGATGACCGGCGGGAAGCCGACGTCATCGTTGCCCGCCATGTGCTCAAGCAGGTCGTAGCCACTGCCGTCGGGCAGCGACAGGTCCATCACCATGCAGTCGAAGGTGACCGTGCTCAGCTGTTCCACCGCTGCGGCAAGCGTGCCGACAGCAGCGATCTGCAGCTGGTCGCGGCCCAGCAGCAGTTCCAGGTTGCGGCGCAGGTCGTTGTCGTCCTCCACGATCAGCAGGCGACGCACGTCGCGCTGGCTGGTCTGTTCAAGCTGCTCGATGGCAGCCACCAACCGTTCGCGCGTGGTCGGCTTGATCGCGAAACCGATCGCGCCCAGCTCGCGCGCTACCTGGCTGCGGTCCATGCCGGAGACCACGTGCACCGGAATGTGTCGGGTATCGGGATTGCGCTTGAGTCGTTCAAGCACGGTCAGGCCGGACACGTCGGGCAGGCCGATGTCCAGCAGGATGCCGTTCGGGCGCAGTTCCGCCGCCAGCGCCAACGCCTCTTCTGCGGTGGTGGCTACCACGCAGTCGAAATCGAGCTCGTGCGCCAGCGTCACCAGCGCTTCGGCGAAGACCGCGTCATCTTCCACGGCCAGGATCAAGCGCCCTGCGTGGTGGCGCCGGCCACGGTCATCGGCGACCGTGGCGACCGGAGTGGCGCTGGAGCGCTGGGCCAACGGTGCAGGTGCCACCGTCGCG
>NZ_QAIJ01000225.1:13538-18061 GCF_003060985.1 Stenotrophomonas sp. HMWF023 | reverse complement strand
GGCACGGCCACTGCGGCATCTGCAGCGGCCTCGGCCATCGGCGCGCCCTGCAGAGGCAGTTCGAGAATGAAGCAGCTGCCGCGGCCCGGCTCGCTGTCCACCTGGATGTCACCGCCCATGCGCACCGCAAGGTCACGCGAGATCGACAGGCCCAGGCCGGTGCCGCCGTAACGGCGGCGGGTGCTGCCATCAGCCTGGCGGAAGGCTTCGAAGATCAGCTGCAGCTGGTCGCGTGCGATGCCGATACCGCTGTCGGAGACCTCGAATCGGATCCGGCCATTGCCGCCGCTGCGAACGTGCAGGCTGACCTTGCCGTGCTCGGTGAACTTGACCGCATTGGCCAGCAGATTCTTCAGGATCTGCTGCAGGCGCTGGTTGTCGGCCACCAGTTGGCTGGGGGCCAGGCCATCGGCCTCGATCTGCAGTACCAGGCCCTTCTGCCGGGCCATCGGCTCGAAGGTCTCTCGCAGCCGCTGCAGCACGCTGTCGACCACCACCACTTCATCGGCCAGTTCGACGTGCCCTGCTTCGATGCGCGACAGATCAAGGATGTCGTTGATCAGCGCCAGCAGGTCGTTGTTGGAGGACAGGATGGCGCGGGCGTACTTGACCTGCTCGTCGCTGAGCGCGCCGTCCTTGTTGTCGGCCAGCAGCTTGGCCAGGATCAGCGAACTGTTCAGCGGCGTGCGCAGTTCGTGCGACATGTTGGCCAGGAATTCGGACTTGTAGCGCGAGGTGGCGGCCAGTTCGTTGCTGTTGCGCACCAGCTGGCCCTGCGCGACCAGCAGCGCCTGCTTCTGTGCCTCCAGCTCATGGGTGCGCTCTTCCAGCTGCACATTGCTCTGCTCAAGCTCGGCCTGCTGCTGTTCCAGATGGCTCTGCGACTGCATCAGGCTGCGGCTCTGCTCTTCCAGCTCTTCGTTGGCCACGCGCAGCTCTTCCTGCTGTGCCTGCAGCTCTTCGCCCTGGCGCTGCGACTCCTCCAGCAGCACCATCAGCTGCCCGCGCAGCATCGAGGTACGCAGTGCCATGCCGATCGTTTCGGCGCAGCGCTCCAGCAGTTCGTCATCCAGTGCTCGCTGATCACCTACAACCGAGCGACCGAGCTCGATCACACCGACCACGGCGCCGTCACTGCTGACCGGGGCGAGGATGCGCTCGCGCACAGGCACACGTCCCAGGCTCGTCTGCAGCTCCAGCGTGGTCGCGTCGCCACCCTGCAGGTGTCGCGCCAGCTGGTCGCGGGCGACCTGCCCTGCCACCCCTTCCTGCAGGCCCAACGTCGCCGGGATGCCAGCCGGCAATGCCAGTCCACCGGTCAGCTGCAGGCGGCCGCCCTCAAGCCGATAAAGCGCTCCGACGTCCGCACGCAGGTGGGTTGCCAGTGCCGTCACCGCCGCTTCGGCGATCTGTTCCGGCGCCAGCTCGCCGCGCAGGCCCAGCGACACTGCATTTTCCGCCTCCTGCAGCCACAGCGCGCGCATGGCCTCGCGCCGCGCCTGGATCGCACGCGATGCGATCAGCGCAATCATCAGGAAGGCGGCGCCACCGATGCTCCGGTTGACGAACGAGAAGGATGAATTGGTGCTGGCCGGCGCCACGTTGTAGCCCACCGCCAGCAGCACGCAGGCGCTGACGGCCACCACGAACGGCACCCGGGCGCTGCGCTGGAACACCGTGACGCCGATGGCCATGAAATAGGCCAGCCACACGGCATAGCCCAGCGGCACCACCAGTTCCAGCGCGGCCGTAGCCGCCACCAGCACCGCCGACGTCATCCAGATCCAGCGGTCACGCGTAGTCGCACCAGGACGCATGCAGGTCGGTTCCACATTGGAAAAGGGGGCTGATGTTACTCCGTGTCGCATTCAGCCGCATACGACCTATGGCACGGGCGTTGCGTGCACATCTTCTTCACACTCCACTGCCTACGTTCTCGTGCCTCACACAGGTAATACGCATTTCATCGTGGTCGCTGCCGCTTCGACGCCGTCCGTGTTGACGGACCCTTCCCGACAGCTGCGATTGCTGATCGACAGCGTGCGCGACCATGCGCTGTACCTGCTCGACCCCGATGGCATCGTCTGCAGCTGGAACCCCGGCGCCGAACGCATCAAGGGCTACCGGTCGGAAGAAGTCATCGGCACCCACTTCGGACGCTTCTACCTGCAGGCCGACCGCGATGCCGGCGAGCCGCAGCACCTGCTGCGACTGGCAGCGGAAAGCGGGCACCACGCCGCCGAAGGTTGGCGGGTGCGCCGTGACGGGTCTCCGTTCCGTGCCAGCGTGCTCATCGAGTCGGTGCTCGAGAACGGTGAACTGGTGGGCTTCGTCAAGATCACCCGCGACATCACTGAACAGTGGCAGGCGCAACGGCTCCTGCGCGACGCCCAGCGGGCGCTGCGCCAGACCCAGCAGTTCGAGACGGTCGGCCAGCTCAGCCGCGGCCTGGCCCATGAGTTCAACAACCTGCTGACCACCATCGTCAATGCGCTGGACCTGCTGTCCGCTCGCATGGGGGATGATGAACGCGCCAACGCCCTGCTGACCACCGCGCAGGCGGCCAGCGATCGTGGTGCGCTGCTGACCCGGCAGCTGCTGGCCTTCAGCACCGGGCAGACCCTGATCCGTGAAACGCTGGACATCAATGCGCGGATCAGCGACTGGTTGCCCGCCCTGCAGGCCACCTGCCCTGCCGGCGTCACCCTGGAAACCGCGCTGGCTGCCGGCCTGCCTGCGATACTCAGCGACACCGTGCAGCTGCAGACAGCGCTCACCAACCTGGTCGGCAACGCTGCGGACGCCACGGTGGGGGGTGGTCGGGTATTGATCGCCACCGCGCTGGAACACCGCATGGACCCCGATGCCGACACATCCCGGCAACGGACCTATGTGACGTTGAGCGTCTGCGATGAGGGCCATGGCATGGCCCCGGACATCGCCGAGCGCGCGACAGAACCCTTCTTCACCACCAAGGACATCGGCAAGGGCAGCGGTCTGGGCCTGAGCCAGGTGTTCGGATTCACCACCCAGAGTGGCGGTTTCGTTGATGTGTCCACCACGCTCGGTGTCGGCACCACGGTCAGCCTGCTGCTCCCTGCTACCGAGGACCCCGCACATGACCGATGATCCGATCCGCGTATTGATGGTGGAGGACCAGACCGATCTGCGCGAGATGATCGGGCTGGCCCTGCGGGACTTCGGCATCGACGTGGCGACCACGGCGGATGCGCAGGAAGCAGTCGCCCTGCTGCAGGGTGGCGCGCGTTTCGATGTGGTGTTCAGTGACATCAGCATGCCCAACGGCATGTCCGGCATCGAGCTGAGCGAGCATGTGGCGCGGGACCAGCCGCAGGCGCGGATGATTCTGTCTTCCGGCTATGCGCGCTCGCAGTTGCCGCCGCTGCCCGAGCAGGTGGAATTCCTGCCCAAGCCTTACCGGTTGCGGCAGTTGGTGGAGTTGCTCAAGCAGGAGTGAGGCGTTGCTGCCCTGCCAGGCATGGCCTGGCACTACTGGTAGTGTCCGCCGAGGGCTTGCCAGGCGTGGTCTGGCATTGCTCTGTTATCAATAGCGACCCACCAGGTTGAGGTACCAGCCGCGGTGCGTGTAGTCGAACTTCGTCAGGTCGTCACTGAAGTCGGTGAAGTTGTAGCCCACACCGACCCGGAAGTTGCGGCCGACATCGCGGTCCACGCCGGCCAACCAACCCTGCCGGCGACCGCCATCGCGTACGTCCAGCAGGCGGTACTCCAGCAGGCCATGCCATTGGTAGTACAGGTCATAGCGCAGCTGCGCGGCACCGAAGTTCGTTGCTGAATCGAACCACGGACCGGTGCCGCGGCCATAGCGCACCTCGCCTTCGCGGCGGGCCAGCTTGGCCGCTACTTCCCAGCGCTGGTCGATGCGGTACACGCCTTCCAGCGACAGCACCTGGGTCCGCTGGTCATAGTCCACGCCATTGACCTGGCCCATCGTCGACAGGTCGTACAGATAACTGTAGCGACCGAACAGCGCCCAGCGATCATTGTCCCAGGGGCGGTAGGCGAAGCCGAGATTGCCTTCGATGAAGCGTGCACCGGCCACCGGGTTGATCGCATCGTCGGTGTCGGCGTAGTTGAACCGCGCGGCAATCCGCCAGCTGTCGTTGAGTCGATGGCTGAGACGGTTGGTGCTGACCCACTGCGTGCGCCGCTCCGCACCGGTGTCACGACGCCACTCCACCTTGCTCTGCCACTCGGTACCCGGCGACGTACGGCCACCGGACAGGCTGACGGCCTTGCGGTCGACCTGGCCACTGCTCGCATCCAGCTTGCCATCGCTGAGGGTGAAGCCCGCGTTCCAGCCCACCGCCGGATAGAAATCCATGCCGAAGGTATTCGCCAGGCCGGATTCCTGGCCGGACTTCAGGAACTGACTCTCATTGAACACGTTGACCTGGTCAGACAGGCGCCAGCGCTGGCCCAGCGTCCAGCCATCCTGCGCGTTCGGGCTGAACAGCGGGTCGTACTCGCTGCGGTCGGTT
>NZ_QAIJ01000225.1:9131-13527 GCF_003060985.1 Stenotrophomonas sp. HMWF023 | reverse complement strand
GATCGTCATCGACGGTGAGTTGGCCACCGCCATAGAGGTCCAGCGCGGTGCCGATGCGATGGGTGTAGCGCGCTGCCGCCAGCACACCGGCGTTGCTGCCGATGCCGCGGTCTTCCTGCACCCGACGCAGCTCGGCCGACACGCGATCGTTGTCGCCGATCCGCCATTCGGCGGTGGCCTGGGCCTGGATCAACGATTCATTGCCGCGCCGCGCTTCGCTGTATCGCGCATACAGGCTGAAATCGTCGGTCACGTAGCCCAGCAGCTCGGCGCCCTGCTCACGCACGCGCTGGCCGGTATCGAAGCGTCCCACCGAATAGCCACCCTCGACCTGCCGCCACCAGGCGCCGGCACTCCAGTCGCGCTGGGTCCAGCCCAGCTCGCGCAGGTTCACCCGTGCCTCCACCGCGGTCGCCTCGCCTTCGCGCGGCCCCTCGGGGTTGAGGCGGGTGAAGCTCAGGCCACCGTTGTCGGAGAAGAACACCGGCGCGCTGGTCGCCTCGCTGCGGCTGTGCTCGACCTTCAGGTAGGTACCACGCCCGGCCTGCAGGGTCAGGTCCGCACCGCGCAGCGAGTAGTCCTGGCCGGCGCGCTGTTCGTCCACATAGGTGGCGCCCACCGCCACGTGATCGCCGAACCAGTGCTTGCCACGTACGCCGGCGGTGATGTCGTCATTGTCGAAGCCGGTCGGTACCCATTCGTAGTCGACGATCAGGCGCTGCTCGTAGCCGTCCAGCGGCACGTCGCGGCTGATCCGGCGCAGGTTCTCGCGACTGACCTGGGCCAGCGGCCGGGTCAGCAGGATGCGTCCCTGCAGCGCGTCGATCTCGTAGTCGGCACCGCGCACCAGCGACACCCGCTGCTCGACACGGCCGGTGGTGCGGTCACGGATCTCCAGTACCACCTGGTCCGAGCCGCGCAGGATGCTGGCATGGCGCAGGTAATACAGGCTGCCACCGGTGCCGATGAACTCGCTGTGGCCCGGCGCGGTCTCGGCCTGCGAACCGAACAAGCGCAGCTCGGTCTGCGCATCGCCCCAGGCATTGGCGCCGCGTGAGCGCCACGACAGTGCCGCACCGTACAGCGAGCGCACGTACTGGGCGTATTCGGTACCGCTCAGGCCGGTGTTGTAGTTGCCCCACAGTGCCTGGTTCTTGTCCCAGTCCATGCGCAGGTAGAAACGGCCCATGCTGTCGACGTCGCGCTGGGTCAGCGAATCGTCGCCATAAGTGGGGTAATACAGGTCCGGGTCCAGGCTGCGGAACAGGTCCTGCGGATCGGCGGTGGTGAAGCCGGTGAACAGTTCGTCCAACGGCCGGTTCTGCGTATCGGCCTGTGCAGTCAGCAGGTAGCGGCCGCGCGTCTTGGCCTTCAGGTAGAACGCCAGCCGCCCATCACTCAGCACGTCATCATCGCGCTCGCCACGGGCGACATCGCGGCCCGCACCGCTGGCCTTGTTCTGGTACACCGTGACATCGGCCAGGCCGACACCGAACAGATAGCTGCCGCTGACATCCACCTCCAGCGTGCGCGCGATCACCGGTGCGTCGGGGCGCTCGACCCGCACATCGAACGCGTGGTGGCCGATCGGCATCAGGTATTCGGCGGCGAACTTGCGGTCCTGGTCCAACGGGTAGCTTTCGCCATTGATCTTCAGTGCCGCGCCAAGCGGCAGGTCACGGCCCCGCAGGCGCACGCGCGATCCGTACACCGGGATGTTCTGCTGACGCAGGCCGTTGCTGTCGAACACCTGCTCCAGCAGCGACAACGAAGCGGCCTGGTTGGCATCAACGGCCGTACCGCGGCGGTCCTCCAGGGCATCACGCAACTGCTGGTTGCCACGCTCCACTTCGGCCAGCGTCACCAGTTGCATGGACTGCGCCGACGTCTCATCGACATTGCCCTCGGCATCGTACGCACGCAGCACATAGACCAGTCGGTCGCCACGACGCAGCGGCGTGGATGCCGGCAGCGTACCGTCCCAACTGCCCTGCCCGACCGCAGCCACCGGCAGTTCAAACGTCGCCAAGGGCGCGACCCGGTCACTGTCGTTGACGCGGTAGATGCTCACTTCCAGGCGCCTGATGAACGCGGTGTAGTTGCCACGTACGAAGAATTCGACCGGACGCACGATGCGGCCCTGGTCGAAAGCCACCATGCCCGGCGCCGAGATCGACAGCTCGGGCTGGCCCATGGCGGGGTCTTCGGTGGCCCAGATCGCGCCGCCTTCCGGCAGGCGGATCATGAACTCACCGCGCACGGTTGCCTTGCCTGGCTCGTCCAGCGCGACGCTGACGCGGCGGTCCGGCTGCAGTACCTGCGACGACGAGCGCGTCGACGTGCCTTCGGTCACCGGCTCATCGAAGCTGCGCGAGCGCAGGGTGAACAGCAGGTCGCCCTCGGCGCTGCACTGGTTACCTTCGCAATGGATGGGCGCAGCGTCGCTGGACGCGGCGTTGGCCGGCGGCGGCGTCGCCTGCGCGGTTGCTGCCAGGCCCAACAACAGCGCCTGGTACAACACAGCGCGGTGCAGGCGGGCAGGACGCCGGGCAACAGAGTGATGGGCGCTCATCGGCGGGCCTCCTGTTGGCGGGCCGCCGCGCGTGTGGCGGCGGTCTCCTCGTTGCGCACACGCAGACGTTGCTGCACGGCGGGGCTGAGCTGGACGCGCAGCGCTTCGAACACGGCGTTGGCACGGCGCAGGCCCAACGCCAGGTTGTAGACATGGCTGCCACGCACATCGGTATGGCCGACCAGGCTGACCTGGCCGCCCCCCATCTGCTCCAGGCGCGCGGCGATGGCGGCCAGCAGTGGCTTGAACTCCTCGCGGATCACCGCCTTGTCGGTGTCGAACAGCACGTTGCCGAGCAACGCACCACCGGCATCAACGCCAGCAACCAGCGAGTGCGGATCGCGCACGTCGGTACGCAGCTGCACGCTCAGGCCAGCGCGCGACCCTTCGGCCACCTCGGCCTGCAGCGCATCACGCACGGCCACCGCACGGGCGAAGGCCAATGCCTGGCTTTCGCCGTTGGCGGCAATCACCACGTCACCGCCCTGGTAGCGATCGACCACCTCGGCCATCTTCGCCAGCACCGGCCGATAGCTGGCGCGCAGTTCGCTGCTGCCCGGGGCGAACAACACCTCGCCCAACGCCAGCTCGGCACGCTCGGCAGCCGCCTGCGGCGACGGCGGCAGGCGCACGCCGAAACTGAAGCGGGTCGGCACGCCCTGGGTGACCCGCCGCAGCAACGGATTCTCGGTGGTCAATTCGGAACCACCCGGTACCGTTGCCGGGTCCAGCTTGACGATGAAGTTGCGACCCAACCGCGCATCGCCACCGTGCACATCGGCCAGGTGGTAGCGACCGAACGGATCGGTTTCGATCAGCAAGCCTTCCACCGTGGCCAGGCGCACGCCGGGAATGCCCTGCTCCTGGATGCCGCGGTTGCGGATCACGTAGGCCACTTCATAGCCCTCAGCCACCCGCGCGATCTCACGATGCACGACCGGCTCGGCTGCGGTCAGGCCCTTGGCCGCCTCGCCACTGCGCTGCACGGTTGCGACGCCCTGCGCATCCAGCTGCAGGCGATGGCCCTGTGCGCTTTCCAGCACGAAATCATCGGTAAAAGACAGCTCGCGCAGGCGCTGGCGGATCACCACCTGGTGGTTCTCGACCCTGTCCGACGTGGACGCCAGCCCATGCACCACGCCCACCTGCACGCCATGCAGCAGCGGCGCGCTGGCATCGGCCAACGGCTGCGGTCCATCGCCACCATCCAGCGTTGTCGAACCCGGCACGTAGGCGGCGGGTGCGAAACCGCCCTGCACGCGCACACCCGTCAGTTCTGCGCTGTCCTGCCAGCCATCGCCATCGCGGTCATCGAACACGGTGCCGAACACCAGGCTGTCTTCCAGCAGAGGATCGGCATCCATGCGAACCTCGGCGGTCGCCACGTTCGACAGCGGGGTGCCGTCGTCGGCAGTGGCCACGGCCTGATTGACGTGGTTGCCGGCGCGCACGCCCGCGCCCACCCGCAGCAGGTAGGTGATGGTGGCACTGCGGCCCACGGCAATGTCGACCGCACCGATGCGCAGCGGGGTCTGGCTGCCGCCCAGCGAGAACGCGCCGTCGTCGTCGGTCACCCGCATCGAGCCATCCACATAGCTGAAGCCCGGCGGCGGCGTATCGACCACCACGCCGTCGCGCCAATGGCTGCTGCCGACGTTCTCGACCACCAGCTGGTAGCGAACCAGGTCGCCGACCTTCACCAGGCGCGGGTTGGCGGTCTTGGTGATGCGCAGCGCGAAGTCCGAAATCACCTTGTGCCGCGTTTCGCAGGTGGTGCACTCCGGCGGCGGCGAACCATCCGGGTACTGGCCGCGCAGGCGGTTC
>NZ_QAIJ01000225.1:0-9121 GCF_003060985.1 Stenotrophomonas sp. HMWF023 | reverse complement strand
CTGGTAGACGAATTCATGCTGCCCCACCGGGGTACCGCTCGGCAGTGTGCAGACGATGTCGGTGCCCTGCTGCACGCAGCCTGCCGGCAGCGTGTCCACGCTCAGGCCAGCATCGGGCGTATCCAGCAGCTGCAGCGGCTGCCGCAGCGAAGCGCGCTCGACGGTGGCCCGCAGGGTATAGCGCAGCCGGTCACCCGGGCGCACTTCACTGCCACTGGCGGGGCCGGACAGCTTTTCCAGCACCACGCGCGGCTCGGCCAGCACGTGCTCGGTGCTGCAGGTCCCGGTGCAGGTCGGGGTGTCGCCGCCACTGCCCAGCACCGCGTTGCGGACGCTGCCACTGGCCTGCGCATTGACCTGCGCGCGGTAGCCCAGCGTGTAGGTGCCGGGTGCGGTGCCTGCCGGCAGCGTGCATACCAGCGGGTTGCTGGCGTTGCAGGTGAAGGCGCCCGGCTGGGTCACCGACTGCAGGTCCAGGCCTGTGCCCAAGGTATCGGTGAGGGTGAGCACATCGGTGGTCTGCGAGTTGGCGACCACCACTTCGACGCTGTAGTCCACCGCATCCCCCATGTTGACCGGCGATGCGGTGCTGGAGGACTTGCGGTAGGTGACCGTCGCCGCCAGCACCGGGGTAGTGGTGGTGCAATCGGTGGTGCAGGTATTGGTACCGGTGCCGCTGCCAAGCACGGCGTTGTTCACGCTGCCCTTGGCCTGTGCATTCACCGTCGCGGTGTAGTTGACCGTGTAGGTACCCGGTGCGGTGGCGGCCGGCAACGTGCACACCAGCGGATTGGCGGCGTTGCAGGTGAAGCCGGTGCTGGCGGTGACCGAACCGAAGTCCAGGCCCTGCCCCATGGTATCGGTCAGGCTGAACACAGCGGTGGTGCGCGAGCGGCTGACCACGGCGATCAGGGTGTAGGCGATGCTGTCACCCACCTTGACCGGGCCGGCGGCGGCCGAGGTCTTGCGGTAATCGATCTGGCTGCCTGCCACCGGCGTAGTGGTATCGCAGTTGACGGTGCAGCTCGGGTTGTCACCGCCGCTGCCGAGCACCGCGTTGGTCACCTGGCCGGTGGCCTGGGCGTTGACCACGGCGGTGTATGACAGGCTGTAGCTGCCCGGCGCGGTACCAGCCGGCAATGTGCACACCAACGGGTTGGCCGCATTGCAGGTGTAGGCGCCGGCACTGGTCACGCTGCCGAAATCCAGGCCGCTGCCCAGCGTGTCGGTCAGCGTCACCACGTCGGTGGTGCGCGAGTTGGTGACCACCGTAATCAAGGTGTAGGTCAGGCTGTCGCCCACCGACACGGGGCCGGCACTGTTCACCGACTTGGCATAGCTCACGCCCGGCGTCGCCACCGGCGTGGTGGTATCGCAGTTGGTCGTGCACGAGGGCGTGTCGGTGCCGGTGCCGAGCACGGCATTGCGTACCGTGCCGCTGGCCTGCGCATTGACCGTGGCGGTGTAGCTCAGGCTGTAGGTACCTGGCACCGTGCCGGCGGGCAGCGTGCACACCAGCGGGTTGGACGCATTGCAGGTGAAGATGCCCGCGCTGGTCACGCTGCTGAAATCGAGGCCGCTGCCCAGCGTATCGGTGAGGGTGACCACATCGGTGGTGCGCGAACGTGCAACGGTCACGCTGAGCGTATAGCCGATGCTGTCGCCCACCCGCACCGGTCCACCAGTGGAAGCCTGCTTGGCGTAGGTCACCTGCGGGCTGGCCAGTGGCGTGGTGGTATCACAGGCGCCGACACACGACGGATTGTCGGGACCACTCGGTACAACAGCATTGCGCACCTGGCCAACCGCCTGTGCATTGACGATGCCGGTATACGAGAACGCGTAGGTTCCCGGTACGGTGCCGGCTGGCAGCGTGCACACCAGCGGATTGCCGGGCACGCAGGTAAAGCCGCCGGCATTGGTCATGCTGCCGAAGTCCAGGCCGGTGCCCAGGGTGTCGGTCAGCGTGGTCACCGCGGTGGTGCGCGCATCGGCAACGACCACGCTCACCGTGTAGGCAACGCTGTCGCCCACCGCGACCGCGCCCGCCGTACCGCTGGCCTTGGATACCGAGACGCGCGGCGCCGCCACCGGCGTGGTGGTGGTGCAGTTGCTGCTGCAGGTGGGAGTGTCGGTGCCGGTACCAACTACCGTATTGACCACCTGGCCACTGGCCTGTGCGTTGACGGTGGCGGCATAGGTCAGGCTGTAGGTGCCCGGCACGGTGCCCGCTGGCAGCGTGCACACCAGCGGATTGGCTGCATTGCAGGAGAAGGCGCCGGCATTGGTCACGCTGCCGAAGTCCAGGCCGGTGCCGAGGGTATCGGTCAGGGTCAGCACGTCGCGGCTGTTGCCATCGGCAATGGTGACATCGACGGTGTAGCTCACCGACGCACCGACCGTCACAGGTCCGGTGGTGTTGGAGCGCTTTGCATAGCTCACCCGGGTGACCGGCACGGTCACATCGCTGCGGGTGCAGTGGTCGGTGTCAGTGCAGGCCTCGCCCGGTGCGGGCGGATTGCCACCATTGAACGGATCGTAGCCGCCACCGACGCTGGCGTGGTTGCGCAACAGGCCGCTTGCCGATGCGGACACGGTCACAGGCAAGGTGAAGCTGCTGCTGTCACCAGGGGTGCCGGCTGCCGACAACACCTGGCTGCTGGTGCAGGTCACCGCCTGGCCGCTTGCCGTACAGCTCCAGCTGCCACTGGTCAGGGTGCCGGTCCAGTTCGGCGCAATGCCGGCCGGCAGCTGGTCACGCACGGTGATCACACCCGCCGGCACGTTCGGCGGATTGCCGGTCGGCACGTTGGTGGTGTTGCTGATCGTCAGCGTGTACTGGGTGCCGGCCTGGCCGTAGTTCCAGAGGCCGCCGGTGGCATTGTTGCCCTTCACCACCTTCAGTGCGGGTGCGGTGATGGTGATCCGGTGGTCTTCCACTTCACCGTCGTCGGCCACGCCGGTCGGCTGCTGGATCTGCGCCGAATTGGTCGCATAGCGCAGGCGCACGTAACTGGTACCCGCGCTTATCTGCACAGGAACGGTCCAGCTCAGATTGGCCCCGCCGCCGCTGCATGCAGCGATGCTGCTGCGCTCGCCCGGGTCGAAGGTGCCGTTGCGGTTGAAGTCGATCCAGCCGGCCACGCTGCCGGTGCCCACGCATGCCACCGATTGGCTGATCTGGGTTCCGGCCTGCATCACCGTCAGCACGTAGCTCGCCGACCAGGCGTTTTCCTCGTTGGGATTGCCCGCGGGAAAATTGTCGTCGCCCTTCGCATCCACGCTGTAGCTGCTGCGCTGTTCGGTATCCGGACCAACGGTACCCAGGAAATCGGTCAGCGGCGGTGCCAGCCCACCCGGTGTATAGCCGGCGGTATTGATGTTGGTGGGCGTGGCGTTGACCGGCAGGCCATCCGGACGGAACTGCAGATCGTCCACCACGTGCATGGCATCGCCGTAGCTCTGCGGCGCGTCGCCGAAGTCGGCGTACGGCACCAGCAGGCCGATGGCGATCGCGGTGGTGCCGCTGCCGCGCATCGAAAAGCCCATGTTCACCGCAAAGTTGCCCGGCGCATGCGCGGCATTGTCGAAATTGAGGAAGGTGACCGCAGCGGTGTTGTTGTCGTTGCCCGGTCCGAAGCGGGCCACGCTGTTCGTGCCGGCCATCGACTTGGTGACGTTGTATGGGCCGGCGCCGACGTTCTTGCGTACTTCGACCACGTTCCAGGTACCGCGCGCGGTGGCCTCTACGAACTCGCCGCTGTTGTTGATCGACTCGGCATCGGCCATCACCACGCCGCGCAGGCGGTAGGGCGCGCCGCCCAGCGTCGAGACGCAGTTGATCTCGAAAGAAGATGTACCGCTGCTGCGCGATATACCCGCGATCAGCTGGTTGGCGCCGCCGGTGCCACCGACGTTGTACAGGTCATCCAGACTGTCGCCGCTGAAATTGCCGGGACGATAGCTCTGCAGGAGGCCACCACCGCTGATGTTGGCCAGGCTGCAGGTGACGTTGAGGTCGATGCTGGAGGCGACCGGTATGGAAATCGACGAAGTATCGCCATTGCTCAGCGTCACCCCGTTCGTGCCCAGCGCAGACCCACCACCCCAGGTCAGCCACAGCACCGTGTTGCGGTACGGGCTGCTGCCGCCGGTTGCATAGGCTGCGGCCCAGGCCAGCGACGGCAGCATCGCCGACAGCAACAACAGCAGGCCCGCGGCCAGCCATCGTCCTGTCCGACCGGGGCTCGCACTTTTTTCAGGATGAACGGATTCACCGCCCGCGCTGATGCGCGACGTCGTCGACTGCCACATGTCTGTTTTCCCCGTCTTCGGCCCCGCGGGGAGCCGCTGTTCAGTGGGTAGCCGGTGAATCGTTCGATATCCGTCCCGGCCTCACGTACACAGTTGTAGCAACCGACCCCTGGGCCGTCGTGCACGGATCCGGCAGCCGGACCGCCCTTTCCGGCAATTCGTCACGCATTTTCGGAGCCCGGGCGAAACGCCTGGTGGACGCGCGCAACAAAAATGCCGCCGGGCCATAGGCTACCGGCGGCATTGAAGTGGAAGGGGAATCGCGCCGCGCCTGGCGGCCGCCACGCTTCTACCAGGGCACGAAGAGAAGGATCAACACGATCGCCAGCAGCACCGCGGCGACGGTCAGCAGCACGTTGCGCTGACGCCAGGAAGGCTTGGGGGTGCCGGGGGTATTCATGGGGGCGCTCCTGGGCAACCAATGGGGACGTCACCAGACTGCCGAGTCCGGCTGCAGCAGCGCGTGCAGGTGATGTGCACTGGGAGTGCAGAGCTCCGCCCCGCCCCGCCCCCCTCAGGCGGCGGGACAGGCCATGAACAGCAGTTCCGCCGTAGATTCCTGCTCAACCGCGACGAATCCGAGGTTGCGATACAAGGCCACCGCTGCCGCGTTGTCACGATACACGCGCAGGGTGAGGCGCCGGACTCCATCCACCTGCAGCGCCTGCCTGCTCAAGGACTGCACCAGTACACGCCCGAGGCCACGCCCCCGCGCCTGCGGAGAAACAATGATGCGGCCGAGATGTGCAGTATCGGCTTCGGTCAGCCAGTACTGGCCGAAGCCAAGGCAGTTGTCATGCGCGTCCAGCAGTACCCAGCCAGGGCGGATCTCCAGTTCCAGGGCGTGAGCCAGGCAATCCGGCGCCAGCGGAAATGCGACGCCGGGCCCTGCCCAGCGCTGGGTCGAGGCAGCCGAATCAAGCCAGCTGGCGATGGTGGCGTAGTGCAATGACTGCACAGGCTGCAGGCGCTCGGACATGGTCATTCGCGAGGAGGAGACTTCCCCAATGGTGAGCCCTCCGCAGCAGGAAATCACGTTGCGCGGCACCGCATGGGCAAAGACGGCAATCGCTTGGCCGATGCTGGATATACTTGGCACGCGGTGCGCAGGAGAGATGGCATGCCGGCGCAATCGAATTGACAGCATTGACCGATCATGGAAGACACCACGCATGCGCCACTATGTTCTCTTCGCCGCAATGGCGGCAACGTTCCCATGCCTCGCTGCGGACAATACATCGCAGCAAGCCTGTGACTCCGTGAATGACGCTGTGGGGTCCATTCGCCTGAAGGGCAACGCCCTGCATGTGGCGGGCAGGCTGTTCACCGAGCTCGGCGTCCGCGATGAGTTTACCAGCCGGTCGGCGTATGAAGAACGCGCAGTTCGAAGCATTGAAGCCATCGGCGTGCCCAATGGGCAGATCTGCTTCCGCGACGATGAAAGCGTCTATACGACCTACGACGCCGACACGCAGAAGCTGCGCGTCCACGCGCTGAACAAATTCATGTCGGGGGCATCCGATGGGCAGAAGTATCACTTGGTCTACGCCATGCTGATGACCATCAGACATGGGAAAGGCAGTTCCTACATCGGTACGAATGCGTTCGGCGTGACCGCGAATGTCCGCAAGGGCACCAGCGAAACGGTGAACCTGGCTTTCCCCATGCAGTACATTGATTCGATCGCCAACACGCCATGGACAGAGAATTCGGCCGCTGCATTGCACCTCAACTTCGATGTCCAGCCAGAAGTGGCAAGATCCCTGAAGAACGACGTTGCCCTCGTCTATCAGGTCGAAATCACACCTCCGTACTACCTGCCGAACGTGGACTACCGGCCTCCGACGCTGAGCAGCCCCAACGATCGGGAGATCCACCAGAAGCTGCTGTTTGCGAAGCTGGTGGCGGTATCCCTCCAGCATGCGAAGACCGGCGCTCTGGTTGCCACCATCCAGATGGATGGGGAATCACCTCGCCAGCGCGTGGATCCGGTTTCCACACCCGCGCCCAAGTAGCGCCTCAGAACAGTTCACCGCTTCCAATGGAGACGCCGCATGCATGGAATGACTCAACGCCTCGGGAAGGCTGCAACCGGAATCGCCCTTCTGCTGTTGGCTGCCTGCACCTCCGTAGGCGACATGCGGAGTACCGGACCTGTCGCAACGTTCTCATCCAACCAGGATCCCCTGGCTGCCGCCACCTGTGTCCGCGACGCATGGGGAGAGGTGAGCATCGGAGGATCGCGCTGGCAGTACGTGATCGAGCCCCGTTCCGATGGCTACTCCGTGTCGACCTCCACCGGCGGCGTCCCGGCGGAGTTTGTTGAGATCGCCCCTCGAACTGGAGGAGGAAGCGAGATCAAGTTCTACAGCAGGTTCCTGAAGCATCGGCAGGCTCGCTACATCGAGGCCGCCACCCAATGCGGTGCCCGCTCGAAGTAGCTCCAGCGCCTCGAACGTCCCGAAGATCGAAAATTATGGTGATCAACTGCCCGAGCTACCCTGGCGGACAGCGACCAGTCGCAACCGATCACAGGAATGTAGGTCGTCATCTCCGACTGCATCGCTACTGTTGCCCACCTACTCGGAGGACTCCACGCCTCTGCGGAGCCTGGAGCGGCGCCAGCCGCCATGCGACTTGAAATAGCCGGTATCCCCGGTAAGCGAGTACCTGAGTCCAGCCCACGCCGAGATCAGAATCGGAGCGTGCCAGCCGCGCGCTTTTTGATAGGCGTATCGGTACGCCTCCATCATCGTGATCCCTGTCGTCGCGCTGCGCGCCGACCAGCGGCCGCCCTCCAACACAGTGCGGTTCCATGGATTAGCGCCAGCAAAGCGCCTGCTGCCAGCACCGCGCAGGCTAAAGAGATGAGCAGATTCAAGGCAGAGTCCTACAAGCCCGTGGGGGGAGCAAGCACCGTCGCGCGCTCGGGCATTGAGCGCCCAGCAGTCCCCCTTCCGCTATGGTCTAAACATTGCCGCGGAGGCATGAATGAGGTGTGAAATCCGCTCCGGATCAGCCCAGCACGGCCTGCACCAGCACCTGCCTGTATCGATGGCACTCCGCCGGGCCCGGGTGGTTGAACAACGCGGCAGCCGCCAGCGGGTCCAGACGTGTGCCCATACCGCCCAGCCGCTCGTCCATGACGATCCAGAGCTGCAGGGCACACGCTGCCGCCGCCTCCAACCATGGCGCCCACCACGTGCAGGCAACCGATCAACGCCCGCCCCTCATCAGGCGCAGGCCGATATCGAAGTCGCGCTCCGAACCCACATTGATCGTCATCGCCTGCGTCTGCGGCTCGAGCTGGACGAGGCCTATTCCACCGCCGCCACCTCGCGGCCATTCCATCACAGCGCCCAGCGCTCGCCTGTCTGGGCCCAGCTAGGGGGAATCGCAGCAGCGCTGCTAGAACCTCTGCACTCAATATAAACATGACATGAACCAAACCTTCACCTAATGGGGGAGGTGCGCTCCAACCCCGTTAGTCATAGAAGAGGGAATTGCAACTCCCGTCGACTGTGCCCGCTCAGTGCCCAGCTGTGCCACTTGGAGATCCGAATGCAGATTGAGCATCAAGCCGCTAGATCAACTTGTCGGCGCCGTTCGCTTCTTTTGCCACTTCTCTTCGCGGCAACTCTAACAGTCTCTTGCTCAAAGCCGGAACCAACACCAGTTCCGCCTGACACTGAGGCATCACCCCGATCAGAACTCTCTTCCGCGGCTCCCCATTTACAGATTGCCAAACATGGTTCAGATCCATTCGCAGGTGGGATCGCCGCCGCACAACAGCTCCCGAAAGTTCCGCTCGCGGATCTCTACCCCTCGCTTCTTGCGAGAGCCGAAGCTGGTGACTTGGAAGCGAAGCGCCAATTGTTCTTGGCCCTAAATGAGTGCCGCACGAGCTTACGGCTCCACGAACCATCTTACAGCGCAGACACAATCGTTGATCCGGAACTACTCAAAGCTACAGGAATGACGCGCGAGCAGTTCCTGGCCGATCAGCAACGTCGCTCTCTCCTCAGCACAGACCGAATACTCGAGCAGTGCGAGGCGTTGCCAACAGGTGCAATCGGAGATGCAGCCAAGTGGTTGGTAGAGGCGGCGGAAGGAGGAGACGCCTACGCGCAACTGGCCTTCTTCAACTATGTCGATTTGGTTGTTGGTCCACCTGAAGAACAACTCAAATCGCCAGAAATGGTCGAGAAGTTCAATGGCAACTCAATGCGATATCTGCAAGGTCTGGCTGACAAGCGAGTTCCAGAGGCGTTCGACTCGCTGAGCTCGGCCTACGAATTGGGAGTTATCACGCCTAAGGATCCCGTTCGCGCCTATGCGTACAAGAAGGCTGCCGGTGACATAGCGCCGACCCCGGGGAACGAAAGAGTTCTGCAAATAATGGCTAAGGGCATGACAAATGAGCAGATTGCGAAAGCGAAAGAGCTAGCACCACTACTGATCCAAAGGAGCGTGAAATGAAAGGAAAGGTGATCATCGGTTGCCTCTTGGCATTACTGGCAATCACGTCGATCTATGTCGTTGCACAGTCGAGTCCTGGGTCTCGGAAAATTGGATCTTTCAGCTGCAACACGTGCGTCCTAGGGTATCCACAACCTGACTCACGAACGAAGAACACGCTAGTCAGCATTCGCGACTCATTCAACCTGGGAAAAACATCAAACCAATGGATTGCGGTGGGCGACGTCATTACCGTATGCAATGGATCAGCCTGCGTCGACTATCAGGTTACCGTTGGCGGAGATGGATATCTCGGTGTAAAAAATGAGCCTCAGACCACCACTCCACC
>NZ_QAIJ01000224.1:4114-5907 GCF_003060985.1 Stenotrophomonas sp. HMWF023 | reverse complement strand
TGGATGCGCCGATCGAGCTTACAGGGACGTACTTGCAGCGTGTCCTGCCCCGCCCGGCCCTCCGCCGCCCGAGCCGACACCCAGCAGGCGCAACGCCTTCCTCAATACACCCCACCCATTCAGCAAAACCTATTGATAGGAATGAAATTAGTAGTATCCTATCTATTACTTATGGACCGACCCCTCGACGAGCGCACCGTGCTGCAGATGCAGCTCAGCTCCGGCCTGCTGTACGCAGGGCGGCAGTGGCAGCGCTTGGCCGACAGCCGGTTGGGCAGCTACGGCATCTCCACCGCCTGCACCATGCCGCTGTTGATGATCGGCCGCTCCGGCGGTGGCATCCGCCAAGTCGCGCTGGCCCAGCAGTTGGGCATGGAAGGCCCGTCGCTGGTGCGCCTGCTGGACAAGCTGTGCGCCAGTGGGCTGGTCCGCCGCGAATGCGATGCCAGCGACCGCCGCGCCAACCTGTTGTGGCTGACCGAGGAAGGCCAGGCATTGGTGCGCGAACTGGAAGATCAGTTGATCGGCCTGCGCCAGGACGTGTTCGGCGAACTGTCCACGGATGAACTGCACGCCGTATTGAAGGCGTGGCGCCTGCTGGCCGAGGCTGCCGACCGCATCACGTAAGCCCGCTGTTCGTGAACACCGCCGCTGCCGTGCATGCGCCAGCGGCTTTTGCCCGTTGCCGTTGTTCTGTTCCGCCTCCCCTTCCCCATACCGCCCCTGCCCCTACCGATGCCCGGTGAATTCAGTCTCCACGGAGTGTTCGTCCCGACCCTGCTCGGGTTGATGGTGTTGGCCTATCTGGTCAACAGCGGCCTGCACGCGCTGCTGCAGCGTGCCGGCGCCTATCGCCATGTCTGGCATCCGGCGCTGTTCAACCTGGCGCTGTACGGAATCGTGCTGGGCCTGCTGTTCCACCTTCTGCGTTGGATGCAATCGTGAAAAAGATCGTGAAAAAGACCCTGCCGGTGCTGCTCACCAGCGCAGCTGTGATCGTCGCCCTGCTGGTGCTGCGCCAGCTGTGGGTCTACTACATGGATGAGCCGTGGACCCGCGACGCCCACGTCGGCACCGACGTGGTGCAGGTGGCGCCGGACGTGTCCGGCCTGGTCGAAACGGTGCAGGTGGCCGACAACCAGGCGGTGAAGAAGGGCGACCTGCTGTTCGTGATCGATCGGGCGCGCTACCGCATCGCGCTGGAGCAGAGCCGCGCCAGCCTGGCTGAGCGCCAGGCCTCGGTGACGCAGCTGCGCCGCGAGATCGGCCGCGACCGCAGCCTGCAGGACTTGGTTGCCGCCGAGGACGCCGAAGTGCGCCGGGCCAAGCTGCAGGCCGCACAGGCGGCGCTGGCCACCGCGCAGGCCGCGGTTGACCTGGCCGAGCTCAACCTGGCCCGCACCGAAGTGCGTGCGCCGGCCAATGGCCGGGTCAACGACCGCACCATGCGCGTGGGCGACTACGTGGTGGCCGGCAAGCCGGTGCTGGCGCTGCTGGATACCGGTTCATTCCGCATTGATGGCTACTTCGAGGAAACCCGCCTGCGCGGCGTGGCTCCGGGGCAGCGCGTGGACATCCGCCTGATGGGCGAGGACACCCCTCTGCATGGCCATGTCGAAAGCATCGCCGCCGGCATCGAGGATCGCTACCGCAGCAACGGCAGCACCCTGCTGCCGAACGTGACCCCAGCCTTCGACTGGGTGCGGCTGGCGCAGCGCATTCCGGTGCGTATCGCCATCGACGAAGTGCCTGCCGGGGTGGAACTGATCGCCGGGCGCACTGCCACGGTGACC
>NZ_QAIJ01000224.1:1674-4104 GCF_003060985.1 Stenotrophomonas sp. HMWF023 | reverse complement strand
GCCGGCGCTGCGCCGACACAGGCGGGCCTGTGAACGCCGCCCTGCCCCGCCTCGGCCTGATCGTCGCCCTGGCCAGCCTGGCCGCGTGCAAGACCGTCGGCCCGGACTATGCATTGCCGGAAGGCTCGGCGTTCAAGCGGCCGCAGGCAAATGCAGCCTTCATCGACACCCAGAATCCGCAGGTGGCCGCCAACCAGGCACTGCCGGCACGCTGGTGGTCGCTGTACAACGACCCGGTGCTGGATGGGCTGATCACCCAGGCACTGCGCGACAACGTCGAACTGAAGGCCGCCGACGCGCATCTGCGCCGCGCTGCTGCGGTGTACGAGCAGGCGATGGACGCCGGTGGCTTCGAGTACGAGGCCGAGGCCGGGGTCAGCCGCGCACAGCTGTCGGCCGAATCGTTCCTGCAGGAACACGAACTGCCAGTGATCAACCTGGCCGATGGCAAGTTCGCGGTCAGCTACCAGTTCGACCTGTTCGGCAAGCTCAAGCGCGGTGCCGAAGCGGCGCGCGCCGATGAACAGTCAGTGGCCGCCGCACGTGACCTGGCCCAGGTGAGCGTGGTGGCCGAGGTGGCCGACAGCTACCTGGAGATCTGCCATGCCAACCATGAGCTGCATGTCGCTGAGCACTCGTTGCAGCTGCAGCAGCGCAGCCGCTCGGTCACCCAGCGGTTGATCAACGCAGGCCGCGGCACGCCGCCGGAACTGGCACGCGCCAATGCCCAGGTCGCGCTGCTGGAAGCGGCATTGCCTCCGCTGCACGCGCAGCGTTCGGCCGCTGCCTATTCGCTGGCGGCCCTGCTCGGGCAGACCCCGGGCCAACTGCCGGCCGGGGTGATCGACTGCGCGCACGCACCGACCCTTGCCCAGCCGCTTCCGGTCGGTGATGGCCGCGCACTGCTGCAGCGCCGTCCCGACATCCGCCAGGCCGAACGCAAGCTGGCCTCGGCCACCGCGCGGATCGGTGTCGCCACCGCCGAGCTGTACCCGGACATCCGCCTGGGCGCCTCGGTCGGCGCCGCCGGCCTGCTGGAAGACTTCGGCCAGCCAATGACCCAGCAGTGGTCGTTCGGCCCGCTGATCTCTTGGACGCTGCCGTCCTCGGGCACGCATGCACGCATCCACGCCGCCGAGGCTGGCGCCGATGCAGCGCTGGCCGAGTTCGACCATGCCGTGCTGCAGGCGCTGCGCGAAACGCAGACCGCGCTGGACCGCTATGCGCAGGATCTGCGCCGACTGCAGTCGTTGAAGGTGGCGCAGGAGCAGGCCGCGCTGGCCGCAGAGCAGAACCGCCGGCTGTACCAGGGCGGCCGCACGCCGTACCTGTCCAGCCTGGATGCCGACCGCAGCCTGGCCAGCAGCGATGCCACCCTGGCCGCGGCGGAAGCCCAGGTCTCGCGCGACCAGATCCACCTGTTCCTGGTACTGGGCGGTGGCTGGCAGGACAACGCCACTGCCACGGCTGCACCGACGGCGGCGAGGTAAGCGATGAACGGGCTGACCGACCGCCAGGCCTGGCTGTTCTCGATCAAGACCTACCTGGCAGCGATCGTCGCGCTGTACATCGCCATGGCCGGCAACCTGTCGCGCCCGTACTGGGCGATGGGCACGGTGTACATCGTCAGCCAGCCGCTGCTGGGTCCGACCCGGGCCAAGGGCGTGTACCGCATCCTCGGCACGCTGGCCGCCGGCCTGGCCACCCTGCTGATGCTGCCCGCGCTGGTGGAAACGCCCTTGGTGCTGAGCGCGGCGATGTCGATCTGGCTGGCCGGCTGTCTGTTCCTGGCCCTGCTCAACCGTGGCCCGCGCGGCTACGCGTTCCTGCTGGCCGGCTACACCACCGCGTTCATCGGCTTTCCGGCGGTCACCTCGCCGGAGACCATCTTCGACACCGTGGTGGCGCGCAGCGAGGAGATCATCCTCGGCACGGTAGTGGCGGTGCTGTTTGCTTCGCTGCTGTTCCCGGCCTCGGTGCGGCCGATGCTGGGTGCGCGCATCGGCAACTGGATGGAGGACGCGGCGCAGTGGTGCCGGCAGATCCTTGAACGCGGCCGTGCGCATGCGCCGCGCAACCGGTTGGCGGCCGACCTGGTGCAGTTCGAGGCACTGATCGAATTCCTGCGCCGCGATGACCCGCGCCACGCCGGTGCGGCGGTGTCGATGGAACGCCTGCGCGAGCGCATGCTGTTGCTGCTGCCGGTGCTGTCATCGATCGCAGACCGCCTGAGCGCGCTGCGCAGCGATGGACAGACGCTGCCCGAGGGCCTGCCGACGCTGGTCGATGACATCCACGACTGGATCGATACGCCGTCCAGTGCCAGCGACTACGCACGCCTGCGCGCACGCATCAGTGCGCTGAAGCCACAGGTGGACCGCGATCTGCAGCACCTGCAGCTGGCCAGCCTGCTGCTGCGCCTGGAAGAGC
>NZ_QAIJ01000224.1:853-1664 GCF_003060985.1 Stenotrophomonas sp. HMWF023 | reverse complement strand
GCATCCGCACCGAACGCACCGCCACCGACAAGCACGTGGACTACGGCATGGCGCTGTTCTCCGCGCTCAGTGCCGGCGTGGCGCTGATGAGCTACTGCGTGCTGTGGATCGGCCTGGGATGGGAGGGCGGTGGCAACGGCGCGATGATGGCCGCAGTGACCGCCGCGTTCTTTGCTGCACAGGATGACCCGGCGCCGAGCATGGTCTCGTTCCTGGTGTGGGCGATGGTGGCTTCACTGGTGGCCGGCGTGTATTTGTTCGGCGTGTTTCCGGCCGTGCACGACTTCGGCCTGCTGGCACTGGTGCTGGCGGTGGTGTTCCTACCACTGGGCCTGCTGCTGCACCATCCGAAGAGCGCGCTGTTCGCGCTGCCGCTGACGGTCAACCTGGCTGCGCTGCTGAGCCTGCAGAACACCTACAGTGCCAACGTCCAGACCTTCGCCAACTCGTCGATCGCGATGTTCATCGGCATTGGGTTTGCCGTGGTGATGACGCGGTTGTTCCGCTCGGTGGGTGCCGAATGGACCGCGCGCCGGCTGGTAAGGCAGGGCTGGACCACCCTGGCCGAGGCGGCCGAAGGCCGTGGTCAGCAGGATCGCCAGCGCTTCGCCGCACGCATGCTGGATCTGCTTGGCCTGCTGGCACCGCGCCTGGCAGCGACCCCGGAAGGCAGCGACATCGCGTCGGTGGACATGCTCAACGAAGCCCGCATCGGCCTGAACATCCTGCAACTGCGCCGCGCGCGGCTGGAGCTGCCCGAGCGCAGCCGCGAGGCGGTCGAGCATATTCTGGAGGAGATCGCCGCGCACTA
>NZ_QAIJ01000224.1:0-836 GCF_003060985.1 Stenotrophomonas sp. HMWF023 | reverse complement strand
CTGCGCGAGCGGCTGGACACGTCCTTGGGGCGGGTCGGCAGCGTGGCGGCGTGCAAGGCCCGCGATGAGGCGCTGATGGGCCTGGTCGGCCTGCGGTTCGCGCTGTTCCCGGAAGCGAAGGCGTTGGCGCTGGGGTTGGCGGACGCCGCAGCGCCGTCCGTCTGATGCGATCCGCCGGGCATGGCCCGGCGCTACCCTGTCCGCCTGATACGAATCGCCGGGCATGGCCCGGCGCTACCCTGTCCGCCTGATACGAATCGCCGGGCATGCCCCGGCGCAGCCCTTATCCTCCGGTAGCGCGCTATGCCCGGCGGCTTTTCACCAGACAACAGGAAGCTCCAATGAGTTACGACATGATGGTGTTCGAGGCCAGCGTCGCCCCGCGTGAAGCGGTGGCGTTCATCGCCTGGTTCGAGAAGCAGGCGCAGTGGGGCGAGCGCCACGAGTACGACGACCCGGCGGTCAGCAGCCCGGCGTTGCAGGCGTGGTTTGCGGAGATGGCGGCGGTCTTTCCGCCGCTGAACGGCCCGCTGAGCAACGACGATGACGATCGCGCCGAAGTCACCGAGTACAGCATCGGCCGCGATGTGATCTATGGCGCGTTCGCGTATTCGGTGGCCGAGCGCGCGCATGGGTTGGTGCAGGACCTGGCCGAGAAGCACGGCGTGGGGTTCTTCGATGTGAGTGCTGACGAGGCGGCGATCGTGTATCCGGATGGGCTGGTGTTGATGCCGGAGTAGGTTGGGCGGCAGGGCTGCGCCCTGCACCTGCCGAATCAACGTCAACGTCAACGTCAAATGCTGGGCTACTGGGGGATGGCGGGGTGGGTCCGGTGG
>NZ_QAIJ01000223.1:0-11475 GCF_003060985.1 Stenotrophomonas sp. HMWF023 | reverse complement strand
CCCCCCTGTGCTACTACAGCCCGTGCAGCCCTTCCCCGTACGGAGCACGACCATGGTCAACCCCGTCGCCCAGGCCCACCGCGGCCTCGGCACAACACTCTTCAGCCTGTTGAACCCGATACCGTTCGGCTTCTTCGTGGCCGGCCTCATCTTCGACATCCTCTACCTCAACACCGCTGAAGTGATGTGGGGCAAGTCGGCCGCGTGGCTGATCACCTTCGGCCTGCTGATCGCCATCCTGCCGCGCCTGATCAACCTGTTCGCGGTGTGGCGCCGCAATGGCAGCGCCACCGGCACTGACCGCCTCGATTTCCTGCTCAACCTGGTCGCCATCGTGCTGGCCATCTGGAACGCCTTCGTGCACAGCCGCGACGCCTATGCGGCGGCCGTACCGGGCACCATCCTTTCCGCGCTGACGGTGGCACTGATCGCGCTCGGTTTCATCCTGCTTTCGCTGCAGCAGCCGGTGCTGCAAGGAGCCCGTCATGGCTAAGCGCATCCTGCCCGTCGTGGGCGTGCTCTCGCTGGCGTTGACGCTGGCCGCGTGTGCCGGCAAGGCCGAGTACCACCCGGCCGATCAGTCCGGTGCGCAGCCACCGCTGCCTGCGCCGCAGAACTACCTGATGCCGCCGATGCAGGTGCCCAAGGGCGTGGGCTGGGCCGAGGGCCAGGCACCGTCGGTAGCCGATGGCCTGAAGATCGAGCGCATCGCCGCCAACCTGCAGCATCCGCGCCGGCTGCTGTCGCTGCCCAACGGCGATGTGCTGGTGGTGGAAGGCAACGGCCCGGGCGAAGAGCCGGTCACCACGCCCAAGCAATGGATCGCCGGCAAGGTGAAGGCGCGCTCGGGCAAGGCCGGCAAGGGCGGCAACCGGGTCACCCTGCTGCGGCGCACGCCGGGCACCGGTACCTGGACCCAGCACGTGTACATTGAAAACCTGCACTCGCCATTCGGCATCCAGCTGATTGGCGACACGCTGTATGTGGCCAACACCGGCAACATCATGAAGTACCACTACGTGCCGGGCGAAACCCGCATGTCGGACAAGGGCAGCGAGTTCACCGATCTGCCCAGCACCATCAACCACCACTGGACCAAGGAACTGCTGGCCAGCCGCGATGGCAGCAAGCTGTACGTGGGCGTGGGCTCCAACAGCAACATCACCGAGAACGGCCTGGCCGTCGAGTACCGGCGTGCGGTGGTGCTGGAAGTGGACGTGGCCACCAGCGGCAGCCGCATCTACGCCTCGGGCCTGCGCAATCCCACCGGCCTGGACTGGGAGCCGAGCACCGGCAAGCTGTGGGCGGTGGTGAACGAGCGCGACGAGATCGGTGCCGACCTGGTGCCGGATTACCTCACTTCGGTGCAGGAGCATGGTTTCTACGGCTGGCCCTACAGCTACTACGGCCAGCATGTGGACGAGCGCGTGCAGCCGCAGCGGCCGGACCTGGTGGCCAAGGCGATCCGCCCGGACTTCGCCATCGGCTCGCACGTGGCACCGCTGGGCCTGCTGTTCTATACCGGCCAGGCGTTGCCGGCGAAGTACCACGGCGGTGCCTTCATCGGCGAACACGGCAGCTGGGACCGCTCGCCGTTGAGTGGTTACGAAGTGGTGTACGTGCCGTTCAAGGATGGCAAGCCGGCCGGCCGCCCGGAAGCGGTGGTGAGCGGGTTCGCGTCCAAGGATGAGAAGACGCTGATGGGCGCACCGGTCGGCATGGCCATCGACGCGGAGGGCGCGTTGCTGGTCGCCGACGACGTGGGCGACGTGGTGTGGCGGGTATCGGCGAAGTAGTCGGCCACCCGCGCATCACAGGCGTTCTGTAGAGCCGAGCATGGGCTCGGCTCTACAGCGCTGACGACCCGGTACGCATCCCACTGAACACCGATTCGGCTGCAAAGCCCACACCACCCAGCAGCACACCGAAGTACACCACCGACGCCACCACGAAGCCGTAGCCGGCCGCCACTGCGGCGCCATCGCGCTGGATGAAGCCGATCGCAAATGACATCAGCGCCAGCGCCGGCAGCGTGTTGCTGAAGGGAATCGGCCCGGCCGGCAGCATCAGCAGGATCGTGGCGAACACCAGCGCCAGGTTGTTCAGCCGCATCATCTTCTTCGAGCGCACCATCGCTGCCAGCCGCATTGGCCGAGACAGCCGCTCCATCCGGTGCACCCACTTCAGGGCACGGCCCAGGTTGGCCTTCAGTTTGTCGGTGGCGATCTGCTTGTCGGCCAACCGCTGCGGCACCCACAACGGGCGATCGCGCACGCGGCTCAGGCCGATCAGCAGGATGGACGCACCGAATACCGTGCTCAGCCCGGGAATCGACACCGGAATCAGGAAGATCGCCGACAGCAGGATCACCACCAGCATCAGGCCCTCGTCGCCTAGCGCATGCAGCAGCGTGCCAACACGGATGTGGTCGCCGGGCAGACCGTCGATCAGGTCTTCAATCTGCTGGGCAAGCGGGGCGGTGTCGTTGGCGTCGGGCGCTTGGTAGGTCATGCGTCGAAGAAGTGTCCAGGGAAGGGCGGTCGATAGGGCCGTCCTGCGGTGGGGGACGCACAGGCCCCATGAGTATCTCCGGCCGGCGCTGCGCGGAGGTGAACCGGGCATGAGGCCGGCAGCGCCCGGCGGCCTGGCCTAAAATGGGCGTCCCCCGCACTGGTTGAAGATGATGGACATGGGTCGCAGGCAATCGACCATCGAACTGGTCGCCATCGATATGGATGGCACCCTGCTGGACCCCGGCCACAAGCTCACCCCGCGCGTGAAACAGGCCATCGCCGAGGCGCGCGCGCTGGGCGTGCACATCGTGCTGACCAGTGGCCGCCCGGTGCCGGGGCTGGCGCCGTTCCTGCAGGAACTGGGCATCGATGGCGACGATGATTACTGCATCGCCTGCAACGGCGGCCTGGTGCAGCGCATCGGCCCGCGTGAGACCGTGGTCGAGTATCCGCTCAGCTTCGACGACTTCGTGTACTGCGAACAGGTCGCCCGCGAGATCGGCGTACATTTCCAGGCACTGGATGCACAGCGCATGTACACGCCCAACCAGGACATCAGCATCTACACCGTGGCCGACTCGCATCTCTCGCGCATGCCACTGTCGTACCGCCGCGTGGCCGACATGGACCCGCGCATGTCCTTCATCAAGCTGATGATGATCGATGAGCCGGAGGTGCTGGACGCGGCCATCGCGCGCCTGCCAGCCGCACTGACCGAGCGCTTCGCGGTGCTGAAGAGCGCGCCGTTCTTCCTGGAAGTGTTCGACCGCCGCGCCGGCAAGGGGCCGAGCCTGCAGAAGCTGGCCGAGCACCTGGGCATCGATCGCGCCAACGTGATGGCCATCGGCGACCAGGAAAACGACCTGACCATGCTGCAGTACGCCGGCACCAGCGTGGCGATGGGCAATGCCATCGATGCGGTGAAGGCGACCGCGCGTTTCGAGACCGCGACCAACGCCGATGAAGGCGTGGCCAAGGCAATCGAGCGTTTCGTCCTGCAGTAACCGCACGTCGATCTGCCCAGGTAGTTGCCAACCTTGGTTGGCACACGCAGACGGCAAGCGCCGACCAAGCTCGGCCTCTACCACGCCAAGGCTATACCCACGTATAGCCCGGCCATCCCTATCGCCATTGGCGCTGTACCACGGTGCAATGGCGGATGCGGCAGTGCGATGCAAGAATTCCGCACGTCGAAATCATCCCGCCGCATCACCCGGAAGATCACCGCTTCCATCCGCTGCTGACCGACGCGCACCGCGCCGTCACTCCTTCAACGCAATCGCCGCCAGCCAGCGCGCCGCACACCGGCGCTGCATCGCGCTGGGCGTGCGCCTGCGCCACCTTTCCCCTGCACCCTGGATCTGGCCATGAACACTCCACCTACGCTTATTGCCTTGGCGATCGGCACCGCTCTCGTTGCACCGCTGCACGCTGCCGAGTCGACCGACGCCGCCCATGAACCCCCCACCACCCTGAACGCGCTGCAGGTCATCGCCACGCCGCGCGGTGCTGCTGTCGCCCCGACGCAGGTGGTGGGACCGAACCGCTACGTCATCAACGCCACCGACCTGGACGCGATGATGTCGGGCAACAACGGGCTGTCGATGCTGAAGAACGTGCCGGGCGCGAGCTACACTGCCACCGACGGCCTCGGTCTGGACATTTCCGCCACCAGCCTGTTCGTGCGCGGTTTCCGCATGAATGAAATGGGCATCACCTTCGAAGGCGTGCCGCTGAACGACAACGGCTTCCTCTCGCTCACCGGCACCAGCGTGGTCAACGTTGGTGTGCCCGATGGCATCGGTTCGATCACGGTCAGCCCGGGCGGCGCGCCGGTCAGCGTGTTCTCCAGCAGCGTCAACGGCGGCAGCCTCGAGTACCGGCTGGCAGAACTGCAGGACACGCCCAGCCTGCGCATCAAGCAGGGCGTAGGCAGCAACAACACCCTGGTCACCACGGTCTCGGGCCAGAGCGGTCAGCTGGGCGAGCACGGCCCGAAGCTGCTGGTCGACCTGCAGCGGGTGTCGGCCGACAAGTACCAGGGCGCCGGCACGCAGAAGTTCCTGCGCGGTGACCTGAAGGCCCAGCAGGATGTGGCGTGGGGCGATTTCACCGTGTTCCTGTCCGACAGCAAGGCCGCGGTGTGGGGCTACAACAACATCTCCTTCGACATGATCCGCAAGCTCGGCTGGAAGGCCGACAGCTTCTATCCGGACTATGCGTGGGCGTACTACGTGGCCTCGCCGGAGAACGCCGACAAATCCTGCGGCGCCTACACGTGCGGTGAGCTGTCCGAGCTGATTCCCTACGACACCGGCCAGGTGACCCGCGACCGCGTCGCATCGATCAACCATCGTTTCCAGATCACGCCCGCGCTCAGCGGCAACGTGCAGCTGTACAACGCCAACAGCCACACCCAGGCCACCCTGACCGACCCGACCGTGCCGTCACCCAACGGTGCGCCCTTCTCCGAACAGGTGCAGACGCCACGGCTCAACCGCTTGGGCGGGATGTTCAACCTGCAGTTCGAGACCGGTGCGCACACCATCACCACCGGCTTCTGGCAGGAGAAGAGCAAGGCGGCCGCCAAGACCGAGTGGTACCAGCAGCCGCTGCTGGGCGAGGGCAAGCCACTGAAGGCCACCGGGCCGTTCGACGTGTACGGGCCGGCGTTCCAGACCGACAACGCATCAAGCTGGGTGACCCGTTCACGGCAGTTCTACCTGCATGACAACTACGCCGTCACCGACACGCTGGTGCTGGGGCTGGGCTTCAAGGCGGTGGATTTCGGCACCACCGGGGGCGGCATCGGCGATGCGCCGGAGCGCCCGGTGTCCGGCACGCTGCGTGCCAAGAGCAACTTCCTGCCGCACGTGTCGCTGTACTGGAGCCCGACCGACCGGACCGATGCCTTCATCGATCTGGCCAACACCATGAACGGCTATCGCGTGGCCCAGCGCGGCAACATCGGCTACACCGCGTCGGCCTGGACCATCACGGACCAGCAGGAGTTCGACCGCGTGGCCGGCACCCTGCGGCCGGAGAAGAACTGGAACCTGACCGTCGGTGCCAGCCATCGCTTCGACCGGCTGACGGTGACTGCGGATGTGTTCTACAACGACATCCGCAACCGGCTGCTGTCGGCCGCCATCGGCACCCAGTTCGCACAGATCAATACGGTGCGGCTGATGCCGAAGATGCACGTGATCGGCGCCGACCTTGGCGTCACCGCCGACCTGACCGACCACCTGCAGTTCTACCAGGGCATCGCGCTTGCGCGCTCGTACTACGACAGCGATTTCGTGGTGGGCGATACCGTGTACCCGATCAAGGGCAACGCACAGCCGGGCTATCCGCAGCTGTCGCTGGTCAGTGACCTGTCCGCGCACTTCGGCGGCTGGCGTTTCGGTGCCACCAGCACCTCGTACCTGCGCCAGCCCTTCACCTATGAAAACGACATCCGCGTGCCGACGTTCTGGCAGGTCAACGCGTACACCGCCTACAAGCTGGGCCCGGACAGCCTGGTGCCGGGGCTGGAGCTGCGACTGGACGTGAGCAACCTTTTCAACCGCAACAACATCGGCACCGCCACCATCGCCGGTTCGTCGTTCTCGGGGGATTACCAGACCCTGCAGCGCAGCGCGCCCCGGCAGGTGATGTTCAGCACCTCGATGTCGTTCTGAGATACGGAACGGGGTCCGGAACGGGGTCCGGAACGGGGTCGGATCCCTCTGCCACGCAAAGGGTTCCGACCCCACCCGCTGTATGCACGATCTGCACTGATTTCGTGGCACCAACGCAAGGTTCCCACAATGTTGCTGGGTCATCCTGTAGGCATGGCACAGCAGAACCCCCGTTTTCCTCCGGTCCGCAGACGCGCCCATGGACGTCCGCGTCCGGTGCCGTTCGCCGCACCGACGGTCGACCTGGAGGCCGAGTACCAGTTCTGGCAGGTCTATGACCGCGTGGTCCGCCCCCTGCCCGGGGGCGGGTTCCGCCTGGCCTGGCTGGTGCTGCAGACCGTGTACCGGGCGCGGGCGCGCTATCCCGACGACACCCACAAGCTCGCGCTGTCACGCGTGCTGTTTGGCGCGAACATGACCGCCGACCGCGCCGCCGAGCTGGAGGAACTGTACGCGCTCGTCAGCCGCCGGCTGGCGGCGGTGGCGGTGCGCGGCCAGGATTCGTTCCGCAGGACGGCGCCCTGATCCGTCCCGCATCACCCAACACGCGCGCCACCGCCCCCGTCAGCTGACCTTGCAGGGCATGCAGATCCGTCCCACCCCGCCGGCACCGGCGCGCAGGTCAGGGTCGAAGAATTCCTCCTGGCTGCGGATCTGTCCGCAGCGGCTGCAGACCTTCTTTTCCTTCGACTCCAGTCCCTGCACCTGCTCGATCACCTGATCGACCGCTGCCGAGCGGATTTCCGTGCCGGCCACTTCAATCAGGCGATAGAGGCGGTCGGACAGGGTCTGCACCGGGTCGCTGCCGAGGTTGAAGCGGTTGATGCGCAGGAAGCGATAGCCGTAGCTTTCCAGCGTCAGCTGGCGCTCGACATCGGCCTCGACCAGATAGCGCTCGTGGTTGCCCACATGCACCGGCTTGTCGCGGCGGAAATGGAACTCGAAGCCGTCGTACTCGATCACGATCTGCAGCGCGCCGCGCACGGTCTGCACGGTCACCAGGAAGTCCAAGCGCCACGCCGGATGCTGGTAGGTCGGGTCAAGCTGGCGCAGATAGTCGCCCACCGGGAACTGCGGAATGATTTCCACCGCATCGCCATGCGCGAGCACGAAGGGCGTCTGCTGCAGCCACTGCAGCACCTTCGATTCCATCGGGCTGCGCGCGTCGGTCTGCGCGGCGTCGGGCGCGGGGCGATCCAACTGGCTGGCGTAGTAACGCAGCGCGTTGCCGATTGCGCCGCGGAACGCATCGACCGGCATCGAATGGACGAACCAGATCGCCTCCTGCGCACGGGAGAAGCCGACATTCAGGCGCTGCACTTTCAGCTTTTCCTCCACCGCATCCACCGCGCCAGTCAGGCTGACCGGGAAGATGTAGTTCAGCGCATCCTGGCCGGCGGTCGCCACCATCGAATAGAAGATCATCCCGCGTTCCTCACCCTGGCAGGAGTCGACCGTCATCACTTTCAGGCGAAGCCGCTCTTCGAACTCGCGGCCGCGCGGATGATTGAACAGCGCCTTGGACAACAGCGTCTGCTGCTCGCGGAACGGCGTGATGATGCCCACCGTAGGCGGCGCCTCCGTATCCAGCAGTTCAACCAGGCGCTCGGCAATGAAGGCCGCTTCGGCTTCGTTGGTGCTGCGGCTGGTTCGGTGCCCGCTGGCATCGATCTGGCTGAAGCGGATCACCTCCTGCAGCGGCCGGCTGCGGATCTTCAGTGCCTGCAGCTGGTGGTTGTAGAAGGTGGAGGACGAGAACCCGATCAGTTCCGCATAGCTGCGGAAGTGCTTGCGCAGCATCACCGAGTACGAGGCCGAGAGCGAACAGAACTCCAGCACCGACCGCTTCACATCGAACATGGCCAACCGTTCCAGCACGTCGGCCTGCTGGCTGACGTTGGCGCGGAAGTAGTTGACCAGGTCCGAGCGGTACTTGTCGTTCAGCGCGATGCTGGCGTTGGCGGCCTTGACGTTGGAGAACTGCTTGGAGTCACCCAGCACCACCACCTTGCGCGCGCGCAGCAGCGCCGGCAGTGCCTGCGCCACTGACACCTGCGAGCCTTCATCGATCACCAGCACGTCGAACAGGTCCGGTGCCAGCGGCATGTATTCGCCGAACTCGCGGATGCTGGCGATCATCACCGGGAACGACTCGCGCACGCTCTCGAACTTGTCCACCGGGAATTTCTGCCGGTTGGCGATCACGCCCGCCAACGCCCGCGCATCGGCGCGGTGATGATCCATGAAGCTGATCAGGCGCCCATCCACGTGGGCATTCATCACCGAGGTGTTCAGGCGTTCCAGCTTGGTCTTGGTGCCGACATAGTCGTACTGCGGCGCATCGACGAAGGCCTTGCGCGTGGCCATCCAGCCCTGCAGGAAGCGCAGGGTCAGCGCCCACAGCGCGGGATCGTCCTTCGGCTCGGCAAGCAGGGTCTCGACGATGGCCGGATTGAGCCGCGCCAGCAGGGTCATTGCCTGCCGTGCAACCGCCGCACCCGGTCCCGGCGCGGCGCCGTGGGCGATCTGCCGGTAGCTGGCAGGCAGCTGCGTGCCCAGGCCTTCGGCCTCCAGCTTCATGCGCAGCGCGTTTGCGCCCTGCACGATGGCCTGCAGGGCCGCTGCATCGTGCTTGAGCAGCAGTGGCCGCGTGGTGCCCAGCTGGTTGAGCTGCAGTTCCAGCCCGCGTACCGCATTGCCGCGCAGCAGATAGCCCAGCACCGGCATCTTCAGCTGCTGGTGCTGCAGCAGGATCGTACCCAGCAGCCGTACCTGTTCGGCATCCAACGACTCGAACAGCTCCCAGCCGTCAACCGGTCGATCGGCAAGGAAGGCCGTTGTCACCGCATCGCGACGGATGCGCTCGTCCAGCGACGCCGGGCTGTAGTCGGTGCTGCCGAACAGGTCGGCCAGATAGGTTTCAAGCACGTCCGCCTGTGCAGTCACCGCTTCCAGCTCGGCCAGCACGTTGGCATCCATCACCGCGTGCACCTGCTGCAACACCGCAGGTGCGCGTTCGCCCAGTTCCGCTTCCTGCTCGTGCATGGTCTTCACGGCGGCAAGCGAAACACGCCCCAGCGTCTGCACGGTGCTGGAGATGGCCTGCCGCAGGGTCTGCGCTGTGTCCTGGCGCTCGCTCTCAAGGGCGGGCTGGTTGGCCTTCATGGCCTTGGCGAAGGCCGAAATCTGGCTGATGGTGCCGGTGGAAGTCAGGCGCTTGAAGTTGGCCGCCTGCTGGCCCAGCCGCAGGATCGGGTTGGGGAAATCGCGATCGTGGCGAACCCGGCTCATCGCATCGGACAGCTTGTCGTACACCACGTCCAGCGCCTCGGTCTTGTCCGACAGCACCAGGCAGCTCTTCTTGTTGAACGCACAGTCGGCGGCGATGGCAGTGATGGTGTGCGACTTGCCGGTGCCGGGTGGGCCTTCGACCACCACGATCCGCCCCTGCGGCTCGCGTACCGCCAGCAGGATCTTGCGCTGTTCCTCGTTCAACGGGATGGGCGAATCGAACACCATGCGCTCCACCAGCGGCAGCGCATCCCAGGCCGATTCCACCCGTTCCCCGATCGGCTCGGGATTGCGCATCAGCACGCCTTCCACCATGCCGTGGAACAGATCCACCAGCTTCGACCCCCCATTGCGGGCCTGGTCGATGATCTCCTCGAAATCATTCAACAGCGCCTCGTCGGCGCGCTCGAACGCAGCCAGGTGCAGGGCAGGCGACAGCGCAACGGTGGCGGTGGATGCCTCGCTGGCAGACGAGGAAAGCGAGACTTCGCCGCCCAGATCCACCGCGTTGGCCACCTGCCGGAACAGCGACGCCGCCACTTCGAACAGGCTCTGCGCCGGGTCGAGGTACTGGATGCGCTCCTGGATCGGCGACACCCACTCGCGGGCCATGCCTACGGCCAGTTCCTGCAGCACGAAGTCGATCGCGCGGCGGTTGGCGAACAGCCGGTTGCTGAGGGTCAGGGTGTAGCCCGACCCATCCTTGGCCCGCACCACGTCCAGCGGCAGGTAGAACACCGGGTACTGCACGCCCGCGTACTTCAGCGTGCCCACGTAGAGATACAGCTGCAGGCCATCGCCGGTGGCGACATAGGTTTCCAGGTCGCGGAACTCATGGAAGGCGTCGGCCGCCACGAAGTTCTCGAAGAAGGCCATCAGCGCGCTGATCGTGCCGTCGCGGGTCAGCTGATGCTCGCAGGCCTGCTGCAGCGGCAGCTCGTCACCGGTGGCCAGCAAGCGCGCCAGCACCTCCGGCAGGGTCTGGTACAGATCGACAACGGCACGGGTGACCAGGTCCGATTCAGCCGCGTGCAGCGAATCCATCACCCAGTACGCCTGGCCCTGCAGTGGGCCGGCCAGATGCGCGATCAGCGGCCGCACCACCTGCACGCACATCGCATCCACCAGGGCGCCCTGCACCGATTCCACCCAGGCTTCCGGGTCTTCCAGTGCACCGGCCATGCTGGCGCGCGCCTTGTCCAGCACGGCCACGCGCACCGTGGCGATGGCGGTCTCGGTGATGGCGTTCACTTGTTCTTCGACGATGCGGCGCAGCGTCGCGCTGATCGGCCGGGTATAGCTGCGCGGGCCGATGGTGAACGAAAGCTCCTCGCCGGAGGGCCGGCTGAGCAGCTTCCACAACTCCTTGTCCAACGCCGGATACGGCGCGGTGCGCATGCCCGCGCGGAAGCCGGAATCGCTGGTAAGCACGATGCGGCGCCGCGGTGCCTGCGCGCGCTTGAAATCCGATTCAAGGAAATCGCGGAAGTACTGCGAGATCCGCACCGCGATTTCGCGCATCTTCGTTTCACCCAGAGGCCCGCCGCCGCCGGTTGCCGCAGGTGTCAGCGGGGTGGACGCATCGGAGGTCGGCAGGTGCGGCGGCTGGGGAGTGCTCATGTATGGCTGGGCGGGCACCTGGCAAGACAGGCACCGCTAGGGACTGGGCCCTGCATGGTCGCACGCGTCGCCCACGGCGGGGAGGGGGCCGGTGCCCTCCAGTACCGACGGCAGGATCATGTGCGACGTCAGCGATCGCCAGAACAGCGACTCGTCGTAGCTGTCAAAGTCGGTCCGGACCAGAATCGGCGACGGCAGGCCCTGCGCGCGCAGGCGCAGGCGGATACTTGCGACCTCCTCGCTCAGCCCCATGCCGAACAGCACCAGCTGCACCTTCGCATCGCGCAGTACGAACGATTCCTGCAGGCGCGTACCCAAGCCGGCCGCCAGGAACGTCCCCACCAGGTCGTAGTTGCGCCACTCCAGCA
>NZ_QAIJ01000222.1:18854-25760 GCF_003060985.1 Stenotrophomonas sp. HMWF023 | reverse complement strand
AGCCCTGCCGAAAACCCTTACCCCGCCGTCAACGCTTCGATCTCGTCGGCGCTGCGCGCCAGGCCTTCGGTCAACACCCGATGCCCGTCGTCGGTGATCAGCACGTCATCTTCGGTGCGAATGCCGATACCGCGCCAGCGCGGCTCCACTGTTGTGTCGTCCACGCCGATGTACAGCCCCGGCTCGATGGTGAATGCCATGCCCGGCTCCAGCAGGCGTGAATCGCCAGCCAGGCGGTAATCGCCTACGTCGTGCACATCCAGCCCGATCCAGTGCCCGGTCTTGTGCCGGTAGAAACGCTGGTACAACCCTTCGGCAAGATTCTTTTCCAGCGTGCCCTTCAACAGGCCCAGCTGCAGCAACCCCTCGGTGAGGGTCTGCACCGCCGCCAGATGGCCCATTTCGTACGCCACGCCTGGTTTGGCCTGGGCCAGTGCCGCCGCCTGCGCCGCGCCCACCAGATCATGCAGCGCGCGCTGCTCGGGGCTGAAACGACCGTTGACCGGGAACGTGCGGGTGATGTCACTGGCATAGCCACGGAACTCGGCACCGGCATCGATCAACACCAGTTCGCCGTCGCGCGAACGCGCGTTGTTGTCGCGGTAATGCAGGACGCAGGCGTTGCGGCCGGCGCCGACGATGCTGCAGTACGCAGGCACCGCGTCGTTGGCGCGGAACACCCGCTCAAGCTCGGCCTGCAGTTCGTACTCGTGGATGCCGGCCTTCGCGGCCTGCATGGCGGCACGATGCGCCAGCACACTGATGTCGGCCGCACGCTGCATCAGCGCCACCTCGGCACCGGACTTGAACAACCGCTGCTCGTGCAGCAGATGGCCCAGTTCCAGGAACTCATGCGGTGGCTGCGCACCATGGCGCACCTGCGAACGTACGCGGTTCACCCAGCCGATCAGCTTCAGGTCGAAATCCGCATCGCGGCCGAAGTGGTAGTACACCCGCGAACGCCCTTCCAGCAGGCCCGGCAGGATGTCGTCCAGGTCGGTGATCGGGTACGCATCGTCCATCGCGTACTGCGCCACGGCGCCTTCTTGGCCGGCGCGACCGCCATCCCAGGCTTCACGCTCGGGGTCGCGCTCGCGGCAGAACAGAATGGCTTCGCCGTGGCGGCGACCGGGAATCAGCACCAGTACCGCTTCCGGCTCCGGGAAGCCGCTCAGGTACTGGAAATCCGAATCCTGCCGGTACGGATAATGGGTATCGAGGCTGCGCACCTTCTCCGACGCCGCCGGCAGCACCAGGATCGCGTCTTCGCCCGCCATGTCCATCAGCTGCCGGCGGCGACGCTTGTACTCGCCGGCAGCGATGCCGGTGCGCTGCTTGATATCCATCAGTTCAGGCGCTGCCGATGGCGCGCGGCCAGCACCACGTCACCGTGCAGCAGCAGCACCGCCACGCGGATGAACTCTTCGATTTCCGACAGGGCTTCGTCGTCATCGTCACCGCCGGCTTCGAAGTCCTCGCTCGAGGCACGGGCCAAGCTGGCCAGGTCGTTCAGCGCCTCCTCGCCTTCTTCGGACAAGGTCGGGCGGTGGCCGCCACTGCCCAGGCCGAAGCCGCCCAGGAAAGAACGGGTCCAGCTGAACATGGCGTCCGCCTGCGCGGCCACGTCACTGCTGTCGGTCAACAGCAGCTCGAAGGCGAAGTCACGGTCTTCCAGCTGCTTGATGGTGGCCTCCAGCAACTGCGCCAGCGCACTGTCGGCAGCCACCTGCGGCAGATTGTCGTCGGCCAGCACGCGCGCCGGCCAGTCATTGCCGGGGGCACCGCCAGCGGCCAGCCAGCCGCACAGCCCGCCATGCAGCTCGGCAGCAGTGGCGCCCAGGCCCAGTTCCTGGCTGGCGCGGGTAACGTCGTCGACGGAGGGAAGTTCGGTCATCGTGCGGCTCGTTCGGAAGGGAAACTGCGGAGCGCGCACGCGCGCGCCCGTGAGCCGGGTAGTGTAGCAATCTGTCCGCCTGCTCTCCGTAGCCGCCGGGGCCTGCTGCGACAGTGCTTGACCGCCCTGACCCGGCTTGCCTATCGTGCGGGCATGGAACCCGCCGATCCCCTTGCCCAGCTGCAGGCCTTCGCCGCCCGTGTGGAGGCGTTGCTGGACCGCAACCAGCGGCTGGCCGAGGAGAACCGCAGCCTGCGCCACCAGCAGGAACAGCTGGTGGCCGAGCGCTCGACGCTGCTGGCCAAGAACGAGCAGGCGCGTTCGCGGGTGGAAGCGATGATCACCCGGCTCAAATCCCTGGAGCAGCACACATGAGTGCCGAACCGGTCAGCGTCCGCATCCTCGACCGTGAATACACGGTTGGCGTCGGTGGCGATGAACGCGACAGCCTGATGGCGGCCGCCCGCCTGCTGGACGCGCGCATGCGCGAGATCCGTGGCAGCAACCGGATGGCCGCCGTCGACCGCATCGCGGTGCTGGCTGCGCTCAACCTGGCACACGAACTGCAGCAGCTGCGCGATGAGAACGCCCGCCAGGCGGTGGCCCTGCAACAGACCCTGGCCGACCTGAACCGGCGCCTGGACCGGGCAATCGACAGCAGCACGTGAGAAAGGCGCGGAATGCGCCTTCTCTTTTCTGAATTGGCACGCACTGTTGCCGACGAACGGCCTATCCAGATCCTGCGTGCTGGCTATAATGGCCACGCGTTCTCTGCGGTACTCGACGGCATGTGCAAACATTCGCCTTGTCCCTTAAGAACGACACCGGGAGCGCGACAGCGCCGGGAGTGCAGGTCCGCCTTGCAGCGGGAAGCCCGATGGTTCTCCAACGTTCCCACTTGAGCCCGCGGGTTCAAGGTCGTTTCGCATGCATCGACATTGCGGAGAATGCAATATTCCAGCAAGGGCGGCGTCTTCGGGCGTCGCCCTTGTTCTTTCCGGCACAATGACGGCTGATCCTTGCCGCACGCTGCCATGACCGACCCGCGACAGGCCTTGCGCCACGACCTGCGGCAACGCCGCCGCGACCTCTCCGCCCCCGCCCGTATCGCCGCTGCCGAATCGCTGGCCGATGCACTGCTGACGTTGCCGTTCGCCCCGCACGAAGGCGCCGTGGCCGGCTACTGGGCGCTGGATGGCGAGATCGCCCTGCACCGCTGGCAGCTGCAGCTGCCCGACACGCTACGTTACTGCCTGCCGGTACTGCACGGCGACGTGTTGCGCTTCGCGCCCTGGCGCCCCGGCCAACCGTTGACCAGCAACCGTTACGGCATCCCCGAACCGGACATCGCCATCGAAGACACGCTGGAACCCGCGCAGATGGCCCTGGTGGTGACCCCGCTGGTGGGCTTCGATGCACAGTGCCGGCGGCTGGGCATGGGAGGCGGCTGGTATGATCGCAGCTTCGCCTTCCGCCATGATCGGCCGGCGCCACCCTGGCTGGTCGGCGCGGCATTCTCGGTGCAGCAGGTCGAGTCCTTGCCGGTAGCGTCCTGGGACGTGCCGGTGGATGCGATCTGCACTGAAGCCGGCACCCTGCTCCCTTCCGCTGCCCCCGTGAACGCATGACCGCCCGCAAGCGCTACTGGCTGATGAAGTCCGAACCGGACGCCTTTTCCATCGATGACCTGGCCAAGGTCAAGGTTGAACCCTGGAATGGCGTGCGCAACTACCAGGCACGCAATTTCATGCGCGATGGCATGCAGGTCGGCGACGGCATCCTGTTCTACCACTCCAACACCAAGGTGCCCGGTATCGTCGGCGTGGCCACGGTGGCCAGCGCGGCCTACCCTGATGACACCCAGTTCGATCCGAAATCCGACTACCACGACCCCAAGAGCACGCGCGAGAACCCGCGCTGGATGCTGGTGGACGTGGCCTTCGACCGCAAGCTGAAGCAGGTGATCGCGCTGGACGAGATCAAGCTGCACGCCGAGGAACTCGGCGAAGGCTTCCCGCTGGTTGCCAAAGGCAACCGCCTGTCGGTGTTCCCGGTGACCGCCGCGCAGTGGAAGCTGCTGCTGTCGCTGGAAAAGAAATCCTGATTCCCTGCCTGAGAGCTCCCCGCAATGTCTGAAGCCAAGCGCCTGGCCGCCGAAAAGGCCATCGAGTACGTCGAAGACGGCATGATCGTCGGTGTCGGTACCGGTTCCACCGTCGCCTATTTCATCGATGCGCTGGCCCGCATCCAGCATCGCATCAAGGGTGCGGTGTCCAGTTCCGAGCAGAGCACCGCGCGCCTGAAGCAGCATGGCATCGAGGTGATCGAGCTGAACCACACCGGCACCCTGTCGCTGTACGTGGATGGCGCCGACGAGTGCGATGGCAACAAGTGCCTGATCAAGGGCGGCGGCGCTGCACTGACCCGCGAGAAGATCATCGCCGAGGCCAGCGAGCGCTTCGTCTGCATCGTCGACCCGAGCAAGCAGGTGCCGGTGCTGGGCAGGTTCCCGCTGCCGGTGGAAGTGATCCCGATGGCACGCAGCCTGGTCGCCCGCCAGATCCGCGACATGACCGGTGGCCAGCCGACCTGGCGCGAAGGCGTGGTGACCGACAACGGCAACCAGATCCTGGACATCCACAACCTGCAGATCACCGATCCGGAAAAGCTGGAGCGCGAGCTCAACCAGTTGCCGGGCGTGGTCTGCGTCGGCCTGTTCGCACGTCGCCGTGCCGATGTGGTGATCGTCGGCGGCGAGCCGCCGGTCGTGCTCTGACCCTTTCGAAGGACCCTGACGATGTCGTTGCTGCGCTCACTGCTGATGCTTCCGCTGCTGGCCCTGACCGGCTGCGCCACCGATGCCGCCCGCCACTGGGTGGAACTTGACGGTGCGCGCTATGTCGTTGAACTGGCCACCAACGATGAAACCCGTGCGCGCGGGTTGATGTTCCGCGACCAGATGGCCGAGGACCACGGCATGCTGTTCGTGCATGACCGCGAGGAAATGCAGGCGTACTGGATGAAGAACACCAAGATCGCGCTGGACATCCTGTACTTCGACAGCGAGCGCAGGCTGGTGAGCCAGCAGCGCGACGTGCCGCCGTGCTCGGCCGGCGACATGTGTCCGCCCTACCCCAGCGGTGGCCCGGCGCGCTTCGTGCTGGAGCTCAACGCCGGCCAGGCAGAGAAGCTCAAGCTGAAGGATGGGACCGAGCTGACCTTCGGCCCGGGTATCGAGAAATAAGGGTTCGGCCGGGCTGCGCCCGGCACCTGCCGAATCAACATCAACGTCAAAAGCGGGCTATCCGTGGGTTGGCGTGGTGGGTCCGGTTGCGGGGGACGCCGTGAATCCATCCCTGGAGGCTCGGTCGCGCCTTGCTCGTGTGCGCCGTCCTGCGCACACGGCAAGACCGGGGTTGGGCGTCCTGCCCAACCCGCCCGAGGCATGCCTCGGGCCCATGGCGCTCACGCCCCCGCAACCGGACCCACCCCGCCTTCGACAGCATCCTGCTGCTGTTGGTGGATGTCGACCTTGGTCGACACGGTAGATCCACGCCATGCGTGGATGGGAAATCGGTGGGATGAGAAATTCACGCCGCACTGCTTGAAACCGCCCACGATTGCCGCCAGTCTGTGGACATGCAGGACCGGATTACACTCCCCGACTGGGATGCACTGGCCGCCTTCGACGACGAGGCGCTGCCACTGCTGCCGACCGCGCTGCTGATCGCGCGCGATGAATATCCCGATCTGCAGCCGTCGACCTACGATGCGCTGGTGCAGAGCCACGTCGAGCACCTGCGTGCCGAGGTGGACAGCATCGAGCACAGTCCGCTGAAGATGGCAGCCATCAACCGGCATCTGTTCGATGAGCTGGGTTACAGCGGCGACCACCAGGAGTACTACGACCCGCGCAACAGCTACCTCAACCAGGTCTTCGAGCGCCGTCTGGGCAATCCGATATCGCTGGCGCTGGTGCAGATGGAAGTGGCGCGACGGCTGGGCATTCCACTGGACGGCGTGTCATTTCCCGGTCATTTCCTGGTGCGCCTGCCGGTCGACGATGGCGTGCTGGTGATGGACCCGTTCAATGGTGGCCGCCCGCTGGACGTGGACGAACTGCGAGAACGCGCCAAGTCGCACCTGGGCGGGCAGATGCCCGACGACCAGGTGCTGGCGCAGATCCTTGATCCTGCACCGAGCCGCGCGATCCTGATCCGCATGCTGCGCAACCTGCATGGGGTCTATGCCGAGGCCAGCGAATGGGATCGTGCCGCGCGCAGCGCCGACCGCCTGCTCAAGCTCGCCCCCGAACAGGACGATGCCCTGCGTGATCGCGGCCTGGCCTATCTGCAGCTGGACTACCTGGCCGGCGCCCGCACCGACCTGGGCCTGTACCTGAAGCGCAATCCCGAGGCCAGCGACGCGCAATGGCTGCGCGAGAAGCTGATTGATCTCGGCGGGCCGGCACCACGGCTGCATTGAGGTTGTCCGGTGTGCGGACCGACGGTCCGCACCCACCGGCAGCGCCGGGCCATGCCCGGCGGCGATTGCGCTCAATCGATCTCGACCATCTCGAAATCGTCCTTGGTCACGCCGCAATCCGGGCATGTCCAGGTCTCGGGAATGTCTTCCCAGCGCGTGCCCGGGGCGATGCCCTCTTCCGGCAGCCCATCCGCTTCGCGGTACAGGAATCCGCAGACCACGCACATCCAGGTACGCAGGGTGGTGGGGGTGGCTTCGCTCATCGGATAATCAGGGCTGGATTCACGGGCCGCCATTGTCCCATCGCGGTCCACTCACCGGTAGCCATCGATGACTTCTGCTTCCCCGACGCCCCGCGGCGTCTACCTGATCACCCCGGATGAACCCGATACCGCCCGCCTGCTGGCGCGAACCGCGCCGCTGCTGGCCGCCGGTGCCACCTGGCTGCAGTACCGCAACAAAACCGCCAGCGATGCCCTGCGGCGGGAACAGGCCACGGCCCTGCAGGCCTTGTGCGCCGCCCATGG
>NZ_QAIJ01000222.1:2089-18844 GCF_003060985.1 Stenotrophomonas sp. HMWF023 | reverse complement strand
CGACGACCCGGCGCTTGCCCACGCCATCGGCGCGGCCGGCGTGCACCTGGGCGGCACCGACGGTGACATCGGCGCCGCCCGCAGCCTGCTCGGCCCCGACGCCATCATCGGCGCGTCCTGCTACGACCAGCTGGCCAATGCCGAGCGTGCCGTGGCCGCCGGCGCCAGCTACGTGGCCTTCGGCGCGTTCTTCCCCACCACCACCAAGGTCACCAGCAGCCGCGCCCACGTCGACCTGCTGCGGCAAAGCGCCGTACTGGGCGTGCCGCGGGTGGCGATTGGCGGCCTGAGCCCGGACAATGTCGGTCCCATCATCGATGCCGGCGCCGATCTGCTGGCCGTGGTCAGCGGCATCTACGCCGCGCAGGACCCGGTCGCGACCCAGCGCGCCTACCTCGCCCGATTCGATACGCAGCAGTAATCCCCAGGAAACCCCATGAACCACGACCAGTCCCACGCCCTGTTCTCCCGCGCCCAGGAACTGCTGCCCGGCGGCGTCAACTCACCGGTGCGCGCGTTCAAGTCGGTTGGCGGCGAGCCCTTCTTCGTAGAGCGCGCTGACGGCGCCTACCTGTACGACGTCGACGGCAACCGCTACATCGACTACGTGGGTTCGTGGGGCCCGATGATCGTCGGCCACAACCACACCGCCGTGCGCCAGGCAGTGAAGAAGGCGATCGACAACGGCCTGTCCTTCGGTGCGCCGTGCGCAGCGGAAGTGACCATGGCCGAGACCATCACACGTCTGGTGCCGTCGTGCGAGATGGTGCGCATGGTGAATTCCGGCACCGAAGCCACGCTGTCGGCGATTCGCCTGGCGCGTGGTGCCACCGGCCGCAACTGCATCGTCAAGTTCGAAGGCTGCTACCACGGCCACGGCGACTCGTTCCTGGTCAAGGCCGGCAGCGGCATGCTGACCCTGGGCGTGCCGACCTCGCCCGGCGTGCCGGCCGGCCTGAGCGAACTGACCCTGACCCTGCCCTACAACGACTTCGAGGCCGCCACCGTCCTGTTCGAGGCACGCGGCAGCGAGATCGCCGGCCTGATCATCGAACCGGTTGTGGGCAATGCCAACTGCATTCCGCCGCGCGAAGGCTATCTGCAGCACCTGCGTGCGCTGTGCACGCAGTACGGCACGCTGCTGATCTTCGATGAAGTGATGACCGGCTTCCGCGTTGCCCTTGGTGGCGCGCAGGCGCACTACGGGATTACCCCGGACCTGACCACCTTCGGCAAGATCATCGGCGGCGGCATGCCGGTGGGTGCCTACGGTGGTCGTCGCGAACTGATGCAGCAGATTGCCCCGGCCGGCCCGATCTACCAGGCCGGTACGCTCAGCGGCAATCCGGTGGCGATGGCCGCCGGCCTGGCCATGCTGGAGCTGATCCAGCAGCCGGGTTTCCACGACGATCTGAGCGCACGCGCTGCACGCCTGTGCGCGGGCCTGGAAGCTGCCGCCGCCGATGCCGGCGTGGCGGTGACCACCACCCAGGTGGGCGCGATGTTCGGGCTGTTCTTCACCAGCGAAAAGGTGGAGACCTATGCCCAGGCCACGGCCTGCGACATCCCGGCATTCAACCGCTTCTTCCACGCGATGCTGGACCAGGGCGTGTTCCTGGCACCGTCGGCGTACGAGGCCGGCTTCCTGTCCAGCGCACACGACGATGCCGTGATCGAGGCCACGCTGGCAGCGGCGCGCGTGGCGTTCAAGGCGGCCAAGGGCTGAGCCCCGCCGTGGTGGGTGCCGACCTTGGTCGGCACTTCCATCCACGCATGGCGTGGATCTACTGCGCTGTGCTTCATCCACGCATGGCGTGGATCTACTACCAGAGCAACGCCATGCGTGGCTGCTGCGCACTCAACCGAAGACGAACTTGCCCTTCATCATCGCGAAGTGGCCGGGGAACGAGCAGAAGAAGGTGTAATCGCCGCCCTTCTGCATGCCCTTCGTGGAGAAACGCACGCGGGCGCTCTCGCCACCGCCGATCACCTTGGTGTGGGCCAGGACACGCTTGTCGGCCTTCGGCAGGTAGCTGTCGGCCAGGGTCATGCGCATGCCCGCGATCGCCACCGGCTGGTAGTCGGCGGTGCGGGTCAACACCCAGTTGTGGCCCATCGCGGTGGCGGCCAGCCTGCCGGTGTGGCGCAGGGTCAGGTCAACTTCGCTGCAATCGGCCGCCACCTTGATCTCGCGGCTGCTGAAACTCATCTGGTCGGTGCTGTCGATGCTCACCGCACATACGCGCGCCATCGCCGACGGCGCCAGCATCAACGCGCCCAGTCCCACCGCTACCATCCAAGCCTTCATCATCACGTCTCCTGCAGGTTCGATGGCCATTCTAGGCAGCGGCCGGCAGGCCCGGCTGCGACCGTGTGTCGCAGTCGTGGTCCAGGGTTTGCGCGGGGATGCGGCAATGGCATGCTCGACCGATGCGGATCGACCTTCTCCTGCTCGATGTCGACGGCGTGCTGGTGCACTACCAGCGCGCGCAGCGCGTGCTGCATCTGGCGCAGGCGCTGGACGTGCCGACCGCGCACGTGCAGGCCGCACTGTATGACAGCGGGCTCGAAGCGGCGCACGACAGCGGCACGCTGGATGGCGGGCGCTATCTGGCCAAGCTTGGCGAACTGCTCGGCACGACGGTAACGCTGCCAACCTGGGTTGCCGCGCGCCACGCGGCCAGCCACCCTCAACTGCCAGTACTGCAACGGCTGCAGGAACTGCAGGTGCCGATCGCGGTGCTGACCAACAACGGTGCGTTGATGGCACAGGCGCTGCCGACGCTGCTGCCGCAACTGTTTCCTGCATTGCAGGGACGCGTGTTCTGCAGCGCGGACTTCGGCCTGCGCAAACCCGTGCCGAAGGTATTCCTGCGCACGCTCGCAGTCCTCGGCGTGGCACCGGGGCACACGCTGTTCGTCGATGACCTGTTCGCCAACGTGCGCGGTGCGCGCGCAGCCGGCCTGCACGCGGAAACCGTGCAGGACGGGCGCGGACTGGGCAAGGTATTGAAGCGCTACGGGGTGCGGTAGCGCCGGGCCATGCCCGGCGAGCGCAGCGGCAGCAACGGGGTCAGAGCCCTCTCCGCAGGGGAGGGATCCGACCCCAGCGTCGCAACTCAGCGCGCGGCGACGAACGCGGCAATCGCCGCGCGCAGGCGCTTGAGGCCTTCGGCCACTTCTTCGTCGGTGATGTTCAGCGACGGCACGAAGCGCAGCACGTCCGGGCCGGCCTGCAGGGTCAACAGGCCCTGTTCGGCGGCGTGGTCGAGGATGGCGCCAGCCTGGCCAGCAAAGTCCTTGCTCAGCACGGCGCCCAGCATCAGGCCGCGACCGCGCACCTCGCTGAACACCTTGAACTCGTCGTTGATGCGGGCGAAGCCATCACGCAGCGCCTTCGACTGGCGGCTGACATTGGCCGCGATCTCGGCCGAGGCCAGCTTGCGCAGCGCTACGCGGGCAACGGCCGCAGCCAGCGGATTGCCGCCGAAGGTGGTGCCGTGGGCACCGAACTGCATGGTCTCGGCCACCTTCGGGCCGGCCAGCATCGCGCCGATCGGGAAACCACCACCCAGCGCCTTGGCGAGGGTCACCATGTCCGGCACCACGTCGTCCTGCCAGTGCGCGAACAACGTCCCGGTACGGCCCATGCCGGCCTGGATCTCGTCCAGCACCAGCAGTGCGTTGTGCTGGTCGCACAGCTCGCGCACGCGCTTGAGGAAACCGGACTTGGCCGGCATCACCCCGCCCTCGCCCTGGATCGGCTCCAGCATCACCGCCGCCACGTCGCCGGCGGCCATCGCCGTTTCCAGCTGCACCTCGTCGTTGAAATCGATGTAGCGGAAGCCACCGGGCAGCGGCTCGTAGCCTTCCTGGTACTTCGGCTGCGCGGTGGCGGTCACCGCGCCCATGGTGCGGCCGTGGAAGCTGCCGCGGAAGGTGATGATCACGCGCTTGTCGGCCGGGCGGCCCTGACTGGAGGCCCACTTGCGGACCATCTTGATCGCCACTTCGTTGGCTTCGGCGCCGGAGTTGCACAGGAACACCCGCTCGGCGAAGCGGCTGGACTTCACCAGTTCCTCGGCCAGGTGCAGCGGCGGCGCGCTGTAGAACACGTTGCTGGTATGCCACAGCTTGCCGGCCTGTTCGACCAGCGCGGCAACCAGGTCCGGGTCGTTGTGGCCCAGGCCGCACACGGCAATGCCTGCGGCCAGGTCGATGAACTCACGGCCCTGGCTGTCCCATACGCGGGCGCCCTGGCCTCGCTCCAGCACCACCTGGCGGGGCTTGTACACCGGCAGGTAGTAGTGCGACAGGGAGATCAGCGGATCGGTAGCGGCGGTCATGGCAGTCGGCAGGGTTCAGGAATGCCCATTCTCGCGCCGGAACCCGTGCGGCACAATGCACGCATGCGACCGTTTTCCGCCCCCCAGCTGAACCCCGCCACCGAGACCGGCTGGCGCCGCCGGTGGTTCGACATCATCTACCGCCACGACAGCCGGCCCTCGCGCAATTTCGACCTGCTGCTGGTGTACGCGATCATCGCCAGCGTGCTGGTGGTGATGTTCGACAGCGTGCAACGTTTCCACATCGCCCACGCCGACTGGCTGTACGTGCTGGAATGGGGCTTCACCGTCCTGTTCACCGCCGAGTACGTGCTGCGGCTGGTGGTGGTCAAGCGCCCGCTGCGCTATGCGGTAAGCATCTGGGGCATCATCGACCTAGCCTCGATCCTGCCGACCTACCTGTCGCTGTTCATTCCCGGCGCACAGAGCCTGCTGGTGGTGCGCGCACTGCGTATCCTGCGTGTGTTCCGCATCCTCAAGCTGACCCGCTACATCGAAGAAAGCGGCGTGCTGATGCAGTCGCTGTGGCGCAGCCGGCGCAAGATCCTGCTGTTCCTGTTCACGGTGGTCACCATCACGATCATCGCCGGCACGCTGATGTACGTGATCGAGGGGCCGAACCATGGCTTCACCAGCATCCCCAGCAGCATGTACTGGGCGGTGGTGACGATGGCCACGGTCGGCTTCGGCGACATCGTGCCGCAGACCGTGCTCGGCCGCTTCGTCACCTCGGTGCTGATCCTGATCGGTTACAGCATCATCGCCGTGCCCACCGGCATCTACACCGCCGAGCTGGCCAGCACCATGCGCGATGCCGAACTGGCCGCGCGCCGCGATGCACGTGGCTGTCCGCACTGTGGGCTGGAAGGCCACGAACCGGATGCACGCCACTGCCGCAAGTGTGGCGGACCGTTGCCGGATACGTTCAGCCACTGACGATGATGCCGGCCAGCGGCCGGCACTACCAACGCCTGCGACAGTAGATCCACGCCATGCGTGGATGCTCCTTGCTCAATCCAGGAACAGATCCGGCAGCAACGGACGCGACGCATCCACCGCATACCCGGAAAGATCGGTCACGCCGGCTTCGGCCAGCACCTCATCATCGATCAGGAACCGCCCGTGGAAGCCTGCCGCCTCACGCACCAGCACTGCATGCGCGGCATCGGCCATGATCTGCGGTGTGCGGCAGCCGCCGACGTCCACGCCAGGAATCATGTTGATCGCATCGGTCGCAATGACCGTGCGCGGCCACAGCGCATTGACCGCCACGCCCTGCGGGCCGAACTCGGCGGCCAGGCCGAGGGTGACAAAGCTCATGCCCATCTTCGCCAGCGTGTAGCCGGTATGCGCGCCCCACCACTTGGGCTCGAGGCTCGGCGGCGGCGCGAGGGTCAGGATGTGCGGGTTCGGCGCCTGCAGCAGGTACGGCAGGCAGGCCTGCGCGCACAGGAAGCTGCCGCGCGAATTGACCTGCTGCATCAGGTCGAAGCGCTTCATCGGCGTGTCCAGGGTGCCGCGCAACCAGATGGCGCTGGCGTTGTTGACCAGGATGTCGATGCCACCGAAGGTGTCCACGGCAGCAGCAACGGCTGCCTGCACCTGGTCTTCCTCACGGATGTCGCACTTCAGCGCCAGGCCTTGGCCACCCGCTGCGGTCACCGCCTCGGCAGCACTGTGGATGGTGCCCGGCAACTTCGGATTGGGCACCGACGACTTGGCGGCAATGGCGACGTTGGCGCCATCGCGCGCGGCGCGCAATGCGATCGCCAGGCCGATGCCACGCGAGGCACCGGTGATGAAAAGGGTTTTGCCCTGCAGACTGCCCACGTTCCACACTCCAGCGTATGCAATGATCCGCTAGTATGCCGCGCCGACGCGGAGTTCACCGCACGTTGACGATACTGGCGCCCCGGTCACTGCACGAGGTCCATGCCATGCGCTGTTCCCGCCTGTTGTTGCCTGCCCTGGGCCTGGCCCTGCTCACCGCCTGCCAGGGCCGCTCGCCTGAACCCGGCAGCGCGCCGGCCAAGGATGACGCTGCCAGCGTCGACAAGGCCACCGGTGATGGCAAGCTGCGCTGGAGCGAGGCCGTTGTCTGGGATGGTGACCTCAACGCCTGCCGCCAGGGCGACAGCGCGGCCACCCGCGATTGCCTGCGCGATGCGATGCGTTCCGGTGGGGCCAGTGCTGATGCGGTCACCGCTGCCGAGCAGTTGTCCACCGGTGGCGAACTGGCCTACGTGACTGCCTGGCATGAGCACGACGGCCTGGGCGTGGCCACCGTCGAATATCCGTTCCGCGCCAATACCAATGAAGGCACGCGTCTGGTCGATGCCGCAGGCAGGCGTATCGACGTGGATGCGGTGCAGCTGGACGACACGCTGCGCGCCGATCCCGGCGTGCAGGAGGTGCTCAAGGCGCATCCGCAGGCCACGCCGTTCGCGCCGGCGCAGGCCGCGGGTACCGCAGCGCTGGACGGGGGTGGCATTCGCCTGCTGTACCGCACGCCATTGCGCGACTGCCATGCGTGCCCGGATGTGGGGCAGCTGCAGATCGGCTATGACTTCGATGGCAAGCGCAACTTCATCGGCCAGCAGGTGGTGCCGGTGACGCCGTAGGGGTTTGCCGCGCCATGCGGCAACGAGCATCCATGGCGTGGATCTACTGATATGCGCGCACCTGCTTGCTCAGCAGGTGCGGCGCGATCCATCGATGCACAGGCGCCACCGGCAGCATGTACAGGCGGCCGAACGCGTTGTGGGTGTGCACCACCGTCGCCACTTCCAACGTATCGCCGTGCCATTGCAGCGCCAGTTGCACGCGCAGATGGCGGTCGTTGTCTTCCAGCACGATGGCATCTCCGTCCAGCGCCTGCAGGGTGAAGATGCCGAGGCGTTGCCCGGGCTGTGGATCGACTGTCTGCTGCACCACGCGCAGCGAGCCGAGATCCTTCATGCCCAGCAGCCGCATGCCCCTGTTGCGCAGACCCATCAGTCCATCGAACCAGCCGGGCACCGTCGCTGCCATATCGCGGTAGGCCTGCAGTGCCGAGCGTCCGTTGCGTGGCGCCGCCGCTTGGCAGGCATGGACGAAATCGGCACCCGGCAGTTGCGAACGCAGTACGCTGCCTTCGCTCAGCAGTGCGCTCACGGCTTGGGCCCCTGCCCTTCGTTGTCTTCCCAATGCAGGATGCGGCGGGTGACGAAGCGGTAGACCGGCTTGCCGGTGGCGAACCAGAGATCGCGCACCCACGAGGTGCGCTTGAGCACGCGCTTCTCCACCGGCGTCAACGACTCCCGGCAGTACATGCGCTTGTGCTTGAGCAGGTGGCGCAGGTCTTCGCGCGCCAGCAGGCGCATCCAGCGCGAGCGCGGGTCGCCGATCACCGCCAGCTGGAAGTCGATCAGGGCCGGGCGACCGTCCTCAGTCACCAGCCAGTTGGCTTCCTTGGCCAGGTCATTGTGGGCCACACCCCGCCGATGCAGCTGTTGCAGCAGGCGACGCGCGGCACGGAACCAGGCCACGTCGCCGCGCGGCGGGCGCTGGTACATCGCATCGCCAGCCATGAAGCTGCGGTCAAGATGACGACCATTCCAGTCCAGCAGTTGTGGCACGTCGGCCATGCCGTGGATGTGCTTCAGCGCGCGCGCTTCGCGCCGCGCCAACCACCATGCAGGCAACCGCAGCCACAGCGGCGTGGCCCCCAGATCGCGGCGCACGAAGGGGCCTTCCGGGCCCTGCACGAGGAGGATCCGGCCAAAGCTGTCGGCCTTCAGTGCATGCGTTGGCGCGTCGTTGGATACAGGCATGGCGACATTCTAGGCGATGGCGCCGGTTGCAAACGGTCACCAAGCGGCTGGGAACCAGTCACCTTCACGCCCCTATAATCGGCAAATGGACTCTTCATGGATCGACGCCACCCTCGCGTGGATTGCCGCTCATCCCGTGTTGGCGGGTGCGGTCATCTTTCTGATCGCCTTCTGCGATGCGGTAATCATTCTTGGCGCCATCGTGCCGGCGCTGCCGTTGCTGTTCGCCGTCGGCGTGTTCATCGGCCTGGGCCAGATCTCCGGGCCGTATGCGGTTGCAGCCGCAGCGCTGGGTGCGTTCGCCGGTGACGGCATCAGCTACTGGATAGGCCGGCGCTGGGGCGACCGCCTGCGTGGCGTCTGGCCGTTCAGCCGTTACCCGCAGCTGCTCGACCGGGGCGAGAACCTGTTCCGCCGCAATGCATTCAAGAGCATCCTGATCGCCCGCTATGTCGGTGCGATCCGCCCATTCGTGCCCGCCATCGCCGGCATGATGAAGATGCCCGCCAGCCGCTATGTACAGGCCAGCGGCATCGCCAGTATTTCCTGGGCCGTGCTGTTCCTGGCCCCGGGCTGGATCCTCGGCGAAGCCTATGACGCCGTTGCTGCTGTTGCCGGCCGGCTGGTCGTGGTGGCGGGCCTGCTGGCGGTGATCCTCAGCCTGGTCTGGGCCATCGTGCTGTACGGCTATCGCTGGTCGGCCGCCCGCATGGACAACTGGCTGGCCCGCCTGCTCGACTGGTCCAACCGGCACCCGACACTCGGTCGCTACACCGTCGGCGTGCTCGATCCGAAGCGCCGCGAGTCGGTACCGCTGGCGATGCTGGCGCTGATGCTGCTCCTGTTGGGCTGGGGCTGGTTCGCGCTGTTGACCGTGGTGGTCGCCCATGGCGAACCCCTGGCGGTGGATCTGCTGGTGCACCAGGCAATGCTGGCCCTGCGCAATCCGCTGGCCGACTATCCGATGGCCGCGTTGGCGTCGTTGGGCGCATGGCAGGTGCTGCTGCCGGCAACCGCTGCAGCGATGGGCTACCTGATCTGGCGCCGGCGCTGGATGGCGGCTGCACATTGGCTGGCCGCATTGGCCTTCGGCCTGGCCCTGACCAAACTGCTCGGCGCCACCGTCGATGTGGTGCGCCCGATCGATGCCAGCAGTGGCTTCGGCTTCCCGTCGGTGTCGGTGACCATGGCCACCATCACCTTCGGCTTCTTCGCGGTGCTGATCGCCCGCGAAATGCCCGGCCGCACCCGCGTCTGGCCGTATCTGGTGTCGGGCATCGTGGTCAGCCTGATCGGCTTCTCGCGCTTGTATCTGGGCGCGCACTGGCTGAGTGACGTCATTGGCGGCATGTTGTTCGGCACCTTCTGGCTGCTGGTGCTGGGCATCGCCTATCGTCGCCGCTTCAACCGCTCGTTCTGGGTCAAGCCGGTAGCATGGCTGTTCTACGGCGTCTTCGCGGTGGCGGCGATGTGGTACGCGCCGCGCAACATCGCCATCAAGTTGGAACGCTTCGAGCCGACCCTTCCGGCGCCGCTGGCGATGGACGCGCAGGCCTGGTGGCAGCACGACTGGGCGAAGCTGCCGGCACGCCGCAACGAATTCGACGATGACCAGCGCTGGCCGCTGGACGTGCAGGTAGCCGGCCCGTTGGCGCCGCTGCAGGCGCAGCTGGAAGCGCGCGGCTGGCAGGTGCAGGCCCAGGCCGGCTGGCAGGAAGCGCTGCTGATGCTGGACAAGAACACCGGCGCCAATGAACTGCCGGTGCTGCCGGCGACACTGGATACGCGCGTCGAAGCCCTGCTGATGGTGCGCCAGGGCGCGCAGGCTGATGAGCGCTACGTGCTGCGCCTGTGGCAGGCACCGGCACAGCTGCAGCCGGGCGGCACGCCGTTGTGGCTGGGCAGCGCACAGACCCTGCGCTACGAGCGTCACTTCCAGTGGATCGGCATGTGGCACCCGGTGCGTGGGATCGATCCGGCGTTGAACGCTGTGAAGGAAGCGGTGCAGGCGCTGCCTCAGCAGGAAGCCGTGCACCCGGAGACCGGGCTGCCGGTGCTGCGGTTGAAGACCACCGCGCCCTGATGGATCCGCCGGGCATGGCCCGGCGCTACCGCCTCCGCTCTGGTAGTCGCCAACCTTGGTTGGCGCTTCGGGCAAAGGCTGCCAACCAAGGTTGGCATCTACCGGTTCTGTCCTGATGGATTCGCCGGGCATGGCCCGGCGCTACCGTCCCCGCTCTGGTAGTCGCCAACCTTGGTTGACGCTTCGGGCAAAGGCTGCCAACCAAGGTTGGCATCTACCGGTTCTGTCCTGATGGATCCGCCGGGCATGGCCCGGCGCTACCGTCCCCGCTCTGGTAGTCGCCAACCTTGGTTGGCGCTTCGGGCAAAGGCTGCCAACCAAGGTTGGCATCTACCGGTTCCGGGTTGGTAGGCGTCTACCGGTCTCGGCGTTTCGTTGTTACGGCATCCAACCCAGCAGCTGCTGCAGGCGCTGGTGCGGGTCGTCCAGCTGCAGAAGCTGCAGGCGCTGCTGTTCGCTCAGCGGCAGCAGTTCGCCCAGCCGCCAGCTGACCCAGCTGGCCTGGTCCATCAAGGCCGGCGTGGCCGGTGCGAACGCCGTACCGGCCTGCTCGATGATGTGGTCCAGTACCGTGGCCAGCAGCGCATGCTGCGGACGCAGTTCGTCATCGGGATCCTCATCGCACCAGCGTACGTCGGCAACCACCAGCCCGTTGTCGCGCACGCGCGTGCGCTCGACATGGAAACGGCGGGTGCCGCGCAATCGCAGCTGCAGCACGCCATCGGCACCAACGTCGAAATCCTCGATCTTCACCTGCACGCCGAAGGCGGCCGGTGTTGCCGGCGCTCCTACTTCGTGCCCTTCCAGGATCAGGCAGACACCGAAACCCTCGCCGCTGCGGCCGGTTTCGCGGACCAGATCCAGGTAGCGTGGCTCGAACACGCGCAGGCCGATGGCCGCTCCCGGAAGCAGCGTCGTATGCAGCGGGAACAGCGGCAGCGAACCTTCGCCGCTCATCGTGCCTGCAGTCCTGCAAGGAAGCGGCGCGGTGCGCCGTCGAAGCCACCGTTGGACATGAACACCACATGGTCGCCGCTGCGCACGTCGGACTGCAGCTGTGCCAACAGCGCATCGGTATCGGCCACCGCATGTGCCTGTCCACGCACCGCCGTGATCACCGCCGCCGCGTCCCAGGCCAGCTCCGGGCGGTGCAGGAACACCACCTCGTCGGCCAGCGCCAATGACGGCGCCAGCGCTTGGGCGTGGGCACCCAGCCGCATCGAATTGCTGCGCGGTTCCATCGCCACCACGATGCGCGCATCACCGACCTTGGCACGCAGGCCTTCGAGGGTGGTCGCAATCGCGGTCGGGTGGTGGGCGAAGTCGTCGTAGACGGTGATGCCATCGTGGTTGCCGATCACTTCCATGCGGCGCTTGACGCTGCGGAAGCGCGCGAGCGCCGGGATCACCTCGGCCGGCGCGACACCCACTGCGTGCGCAGCGGCCAGTGCAGCCAGGCCATTGAGCACGTTGTGCCGGCCCAGCAGCGACCAGTGCACATCGCCCAGCGCCTGCCCGCGATGATGGACGCGGAACGCGCTGCCATCGGCGGCCAGCAGCTCGGCATGCCATTCCAACGACGGATCGAAACCGAAGCGCTCGACCGGGGTCCAGCAGCCCATCGCCAGCACTTCGGCCAGGTGCGCGTCTTCGCCGTTGACGATCAGGCGGCCGCGCGCCGGCACGGTACGCACCAGGTGGTGGAACTGGCGCTGGATCGCCGCCACATCGGGGAAGATGTCGGCGTGGTCGTATTCGAGGTTGTTGAGGATCGCCACCAGCGGCCGGTAGTGCACGAACTTGCTGCGCTTGTCGAAGAACGCGGTGTCGTACTCGTCGGCTTCGACGACGAATTCGCGGCCCTTGCCCAACCGGGCAGACACGCCGAAGTCCTCGGCCACGCCACCGATCAGGAAGCCGGGGGAGCGACCGGCATTTTCCAGCAGCCAGGTCAGGATGGTGGTGGTGGTGGTCTTGCCATGGGTGCCGGCCACGGCCAGCGTGTCGCGGCCCGGCAGGACCTGCTCGGACAGCCACTGGGCGCCGGAAATGTAGCGCTGGCCGGCATCCAGGACGGCTTCCACGGCCGGGTTGCCGCGCGACAGCGCGTTGCCGATCACCACCTGCCCGGTGCCCTGCGGCACGCTGTCGGCGCGGTAGCCCTGGTCCAGGGTGATGCCCAGCTGCTCGAGCTGGGTCGACATCGGCGGATAGATGGCCTGGTCGCTGCCGCTGACCGTATGGCCCAGTTCCCGCGCCAGGGCGGCCACGCCACCCATGAAGGTGCCGGCGATTGCAAGGATATGTACGCTGCTCATGACCGGGGATTGTGACCGATCACGGCTGTATAGGGCCATTGTCAGCAGGAGGGTAAGAGAACCCCTACAGTCACTGTGAGAAAACTCCAGCCGCATGTAAGGGAATTCCCGATAGCGATGTTCTGTGAACCCGGACACAATTCAGGATGCCAGCCGCAGTACCCGAACCGGTCCTACTCCCCAAGAGGCCATCCCCAAGGGAGCTCATGCTGTGGGGGCCCTGAGCAAGCCCTTTGCTGGCACCTATGAAACGAAACAGGCCTGATCCTCGCGGATCAGGCCTGTTTTTTTGCGCCTGTCATGGCCGGCATCGACCGGCCAAGCGGGTCAGCGCTTGATCGCCGCCAGGATGCGGGTTTCGATCTCGTCCAGTTCGCCGACGCCATCAACGCGGGCCAGGGTGCCACGGCCAGCATAGAAGTCGACCACCGGAGCGGTCTGCTCGGTGTAGACCTGCAGGCGCTTGCGCACCGATTCCGGATTGTCGTCGGCGCGGCCCTGCTCCTGCGCACGGCCGGCGATACGCTCGACCAGCAGCTCGGTGGCCACGTCCAGCTGCACCACGGCATCCAGCGGCTGGCCGATCTCGGCCAGCATGCCGTCCAGCGCGTTGGCCTGGGCCACATTGCGCGGATAGCCGTCAAGGATGAAGCCCTTGGCGACATCGGCCTGGGCCAGGCGCGACTTCAGCATACCCAGCAGGATCTCATCGGACACCAGGTTGCCGGCATCCATCACCGACTTGGCCTGCTTGCCCAGCTCGGAGCCGGCGGCGATTTCCGCGCGCAGCATGTCGCCGGTGGAAATGTGGGCGATCTCGAGCTTTTCCTTCAGGCGCGTCGCCTGTGTCCCCTTGCCCGAACCGGGCGGTCCCAACAGAACCAATCGCATTGACCTGACTCCAACGTGTTGAAAATAAAGAAGGTTCGCGTCCCGGACGGTCCGGTATCGCTGCACCGCAATAGCGCCACTTTAGCGCATACGGGTAATGTCCCTGCAATGTCCCCTCCCCCGAGCAGGTAGAAGCATGCGCAATGGCACCCTCCTTTACGCCCAGTCCGGCGGCGTCACCGCCGTCATCAACGCCACGGCCGCAGCGGTGATCGAACAGGCCCGCGCCAAGGGAATCAAGGTCCTGGCCGCGCGCAACGGCATCCTTGGCGCCCTGCGCGAGGAGCTGATCGACACCAGCAAGGAGAGTGCTGCGGCCATCCGCGCCCTGGCCCACACCCCCGGCGGCGCGTTCGGCTCGTGCCGGGTCAAGCTGAAATCACTGGAGGCCGACCGTGCCCGTTACGACCGCCTGCTGGAGGTCCTGCGCGCCCACGACGTGCGCTGGTTCCTCTACAACGGCGGCAACGACTCGGCGGACACCGCCCTGAAGGTATCGCAGCTGGCAAAAAGCTCCGGCTACGACCTGACCTGCATCGGCGTGCCCAAGACCATCGACAACGACCTGGCGGTGACCGACACCTGCCCCGGCTTCGGCTCGGCCGCCAAGTACACGGCCGTGTCCGTGCGCGAAGCGGCGTTGGACGTGGCGGCCATGGCCGAAACCTCCACCCGCGTCTTCATCTACGAGGCGATGGGCCGCCACGCCGGCTGGTTGGCCGCGGCCGCCGGCCTGGCCGGCACCGGCGAGGACGACGCCCCGCACATCATCCTGCTGCCCGAGCGCGCCTATGACGAGGCCGCGTTCCTGGCCAAGGTCAAGGCCGTGGTCGAACGCGTGGGCTACTGCGTGGTGGTGGCGTCGGAAGGCATCGCCACCGCCGATGGCCGCTTCGTCGCCGACGCCGGCGGCGGCAAGGACTCCTTCGGCCATTCGCAGCTGGGCGGCGTGGCCGCGCATCTGGCCGGGCGGGTCAAGGACCAGCTGGGGCTGAAGGTGCACTGGGCCCTGCCCGACTATCTCCAGCGATCGGCGCGCCACCTGGCCAGCAAAACCGACTGGGAACAGGCCCAGGCGGTGGGCAAGGCGGCAGTGCAGCTGGCGCTGAAGGGACAGAACGGGGTGATGCCGGTGATCGTGCGCAGCAGTGATGCGCCGTATCGCTGGAAGATCGAAGCAGCGCCGCTGTCGAAGATCGCCAACCATGAGAAGAAAATGCCGGCCAGCTTCATCCGTCGCGATGGATTCGGCATCACTGCCAAGGCGCGAGCCTACCTGCAGCCGTTGATCAAGGGTGAAGCACCGTTGCCCTACGGTAGCGATGGCCTGCCGAAGTACGTGACGCTGAAGAACGTCGCGGTGAAGCAGAAACTGCCAGCGTTCGAAGGCTGACCCCCTTCGTCCCCTTTCTGTGAGGAATGCCATGGCGTTGCGTGTTGTTCGACTTGGCTCACCGCGTGCGCCCGGTGAAGGCCTGCGCATCGGCACCGTGCGGCGCCCGCCGCGCGGTGTGCCGCGCAGCGAGTTCGCGAAGCAGGACTGGTACGACGTCTGGTTTCCTACGCTGTCTCCCAGCGCGGAGCTGGTGAAACAGGCGCACGAGGCGAAGACCGCCGCCGACTGGACGGCGTTCTTCCGTCACTACAAAGTCGAAATGAAGGCACCCGATGCAGCGCACGCGCTGGACCTGCTGGCGGCGCTGTCGCAGCACAGCGATATCGCCGTGGGCTGCTATTGCGAGGACGAGGCGCACTGCCACCGATCGGCACTGCGTGAGCTGCTGGTCGCGCGCGGGGCGAGGCTTGCGGATTGATCGCGGGGTTGCCGGCCAGCGGCCGGCACTACCCCGGTCTCTCTTTCAGTAGATCCACGCCATGCGTGGATGCTTGGCCTCAGTTGCAGGCCTTGCCTTCCATCTGCAGCTGTGCGGCGAACATCGTCACCTGCGGGATCTTGCCCGCGGCGGCCTGCTTCTTGGCTTCTTCCAGATAGATGCGCGACTGTCCCTGCCCATCCAGCGCCTGCGCGTTGTTCACCGGCAGACGCCACACGCGCACCACCGCCTGCTGCGCCGGGCAGGCCGCATTCGGAACCCGGATCACATCATTGAGCTTCCAGCCCTTGTCGGCGCTCGGTTGTGCCTTGCTGTAGTCGACGAAGCGGGCGCGCGGCTGGCACTGCTCGCTGGTGCGCACCGCCGAGAAACGATAGGGCTCCGCGGCCTGGCCGGTGAACGCGCCTTCCAGGCGGGCACAGGCCTCGGGAATCTGCCGCAGCGTATGCACCGCACCGACCGCCTGCGGTGCACCGACCGCGCGCTGCAGTTCGGGTGCTTCCGCCGCGAAGGCAGGCAGGGCCGGGGCCAGAACGGCAAGCATCAACAGGGACAGGCGCATGGGGATTCTCCGACAGGACTGCGCGCAGGCTTGCAGAGGTTGGCTTAACGGGGTGCAAAGGCGCATCCATCGAGCAGCCTCTGCGCTCGCCGGGCACGGCCCGGCGCTACCATCCGGGCGCGGGTGCACGCATACTGCGGACACCAGGGAATGCTGAACACCGCCATACGTCGGACGACCACCAAGGTCGGTACGGGTTGGTTCCAGGCTGCAGCCCGTCGTCCCCCTCGTGGTGCAGTTCATCGCCACTGGATGCTTGTCCATCCATTTTGCGGAGGGGTCTAATGCTGGAACGTCATGGGCTGTCATTGGCGCTGGGCTGCGCCATTCTCGCGATCCTGTACGGAATCGTCTCGGCGCGCTGGATCCTGCGCCAACCCACCGGCAATGAACGCATGGTCGCCATCGCCACGGCCATCCAGGAAGGCGCGCGTGCCTACCTCAACCGTCAGTACCTGACCATCGGCATCGCCGGCGTGGTGCTGTTCGTGCTGGTCGGCATCTTCCTGAGCTGGTACACCGCGATCGGCTTCGCGGTCGGTGCGGTGCTGTCCGGCGCAGCGGGCTACATCGGCATGAACGTGTCGGTGCGCGCCAACGTACGCACGGCAGAGGCCGCGCGCCATGGCATCAGTGCGGCGATGGATGTGGCCTTCCGCGGCGGTGCGATCACCGGCATGCTGGTGGTCGGCCTGGGCCTGCTCGGCGTGGCCGGCTACTACGCACTGCTGCTGCGGCTGGGCCTGCCGATGGAACAGGCACTGCATGCACTGGTCGGCCTGGCCTTCGGCTCATCGCTGATCTCGATCTTCGCGCGCCTGGGCGGCGGCATCTTCACCAAGGGTGCCGATGTCGGCGCCGATCTGGTCGGCAAGGTCGAAGCAGGCATTCCCGAGGACGACCCGCGC
>NZ_QAIJ01000222.1:0-2079 GCF_003060985.1 Stenotrophomonas sp. HMWF023 | reverse complement strand
GGGCAGCCTGATGCTGGCCGAGGCCGGCGCCAATGCGGTGCTGTATCCGCTGGTGCTGGGCGGTGTTTCGATCATCGCTTCGATCATCGGCGCGCTGTTTGTGAAGGTGAAGCCCGGTGGCTCGATCATGGGCGCGCTGTACAAGGGCGTGATTGTCTCCGGTGTGCTGGCAGCGATCGCGTTCTATCCGATCACCACAGGACTGATGGCGGACAACGTGTACGGGCCGATGGCGCTGTATGGCTGTGCGCTGATCGGCCTGGTATTGACCGGCCTGATCGTGTGGATCACCGAGTACTACACCGGTACCCAGTACAAGCCGGTGCAGCATGTGGCACAGGCCTCGACCACCGGCCATGGCACCAACATCATCGCCGGCCTCGGCATCTCGATGAAGTCCACCGCGCTGCCGGTGATTGCCGTCTGCGCGGCGATCTGGGGCGCGCACGCGCTGGCCGGTTTGTACGGCATCGCCATCGCCGCCACGGCAATGCTGTCGATGGCGGGCATGATCGTCGCACTCGATGCCTACGGGCCGATCACCGACAACGCTGGTGGCATCGCCGAGATGGCAGAGCTGCCTTCGGAGATCCGCGACATCACCGATCCGCTGGATGCGGTGGGCAACACCACCAAGGCGGTCACCAAGGGCTATGCCATCGGTTCGGCAGCACTGGCCGCGCTGGTCTTGTTCGCCGACTACACGCACAACCTGCAGGCGGCCAATCCCGGCCAGGAGTTCCGCTTCGACCTCAGCGACCACACGGTGATCATCGGCCTGCTAATCGGCGGCCTGATTCCCTACCTGTTCGGCGCGATGGCGATGGAAGCGGTTGGTCGTGCGGCCGGCGCGGTGGTGGAGGAAGTGCGGCGGCAGTTCCGCGAGATCCCCGGCATCATGCAGGGCACCGCCAAGCCGCAGTACGACAAGGCGGTGGACATGCTGACCCGCTCGGCAATCCGCGAAATGATCGTGCCGTCGCTGCTGCCGGTGGTGGTGCCGGTGGTGGTCGGCCTGCTGCTGGGGCCACGCGCGCTGGGCGGGCTGCTGATCGGCACGATCGTCACCGGCCTGTTCGTGGCCATTTCGATGACCACCGGGGGCGGTGCCTGGGACAACGCCAAGAAGTACATCGAGGATGGCCACTTCGGCGGCAAGGGCAGCGAGGCGCACAAGGCAGCGATAACCGGCGACACCGTGGGTGATCCGTACAAGGACACCGCCGGCCCGGCGATCAACCCACTGATCAAGATCATCAACATCGTGGCGTTGTTGCTGGTGCCGCTGTTGTAAGGGCCTTCTGTAGAACCGAGTCCATGCTCGGCTCGACGGGTTCGCGGGATGGGAGAACAGCCGAGCATGGGCTCGGCTCTACAAGTTCACCGACCGCGCAGGTAGAACGCCACTGGCACCATCACTTCCACCGGGTCGCCGGCCACATCGGCCGGCGGCGCCGGCACCGGGCTGGCCCGCTGCACGGTGTCCAGTGTCTCCTGGTCGAGCAGGGCGAAGCCGCTGCTGCGCTCGATGCGCGGCGCCGACACGCGGCCGTCGCGGGCAACCGCAAAGCGCACATAGGCCACGCCCTGCTGGCGCAACCGTTCGGACTGGCGTGGATAGCGCCGATGCTGTTGCAGGTGTCCCAGCAGCAGCCCCTGCCAGGTGGCGCTGGCACTGCTGCGTTCGCCGGCCGTGGTACGCGGTGCAGCGTAACGTGCTGCTGCCTGTGCAGGAATATCCGGTGGCGCCAGCGTGCGATCGACGTTGGCGTCCGCAGCGTCCTCTGTCGGCTTCGCAGGTGTCTCGAGCGGGGCCGCAAGCTCCCCTTGTAGCAGCGCCGGCGCCTTGATCTGTTCGTGTTGCTTCGGCACGATCGCGCGCCGCTGCTGCTCCTGCTGCAACGGTCCGGCGGGCAGCGCGCGCGGCGGTACCGGCGGCGCCTGCGCGGCGGGAGCCAATTCCAGCATCAAGGCGGCAGGAGGTGCCACTGCTACGACCGGCGGCGTGCGCGACGCCCACCACCACAGCGTACCGATCAGCACCGCATGTGCCAGCAGCACGATCGCCAGGCTGGCTGC
>NZ_QAIJ01000221.1:648-4832 GCF_003060985.1 Stenotrophomonas sp. HMWF023 | reverse complement strand
CGTGGATGGGGACTCGTGGGGTCGGGCTGGATAGACTGCACGCATGTCCATCGAACTCCGCCATCTACGTTACTTCCTTGCTGTCGCCGATACCCTGCACTTCGGCCAGGCGGCCGAGCGGTTGGGCATGTCACAGCCGCCGCTCAGCCAGCAGATCCGGCAGCTGGAGGAGCTGATTGGTGCGCGGTTGTTCGTGCGCAGCCATCGGCGCGTGCAGCTGACGCCTGCGGGGGAGCTGCTGCAGGAACGTGCGCGCGGCATCGTGCAGCAGGTGGAATCGGCGGTGGATGAAGTGCAGCGCGCGCAGCGTGGCGAGCAGGGTGAGCTGCGTATCGGCTTGACCCGGGCCACGCCGTTGTCGCCGCAGATTCCGCGTTCGATCCTGCAGTACCGCCAGCAGTATCCGCAGGTGCGGCTGCAGCTGAGCGAGATGAACACCCTGCAGCAGATCGATGCGCTGCTCGATGGCTCTCTGGACGTGGGCATCATCCGCAAGCGCACGCTGCCGGCCGAGCTGGTGGCGCACAGCCTGTTCGTCGATCCACTGGCGTTGATCGTGCATGCCGGCCACCCTGCCCTGCGCCGACTGTCGAAAGGCGGCACGCTGGCGTTGCGTGACTTGGCGCAGGAACCGTTCGTAGCATTCCGCCGCAGCGCCGGGGCGGGCATCCACGACCATATGATCGCGCTGTGTGCGGCGGCGGGTTTCACGCCACGCATCGTGCAGGAAGCCGGTGAGGCGTCGACGTTGATCAGCCTGGCTGCAGCGGGACTGGGTGCGGCGATCCTGCCTTCGTCGTGCGACCACATCCGGGTGGAAGGTGCGCGCTTCGTGCCGTTGGCCGATGCCGGCGCGCATTCGGAAGTGCAGCTGGCGTGGCGCCGCGAGGGTGTGACACCGTTGATCCGCAATTTCGCCGGACTGCTGCGCGAGGCGTTTGCCGAAGAGTGAGGTGCATCGCACCCGGTAGTGGCCAACCTTGGTTGGCCCAAGGGCACAACGCCGACCAAGGTCGGCATCTACCAGAGCAGGATCAGGCCGTCACCGGCTGCGGCGCGCGCTGCTGCAGCGCCCAGACGATGCCACCGCCGATCACGGTCAGCAGCGCGGCGAACGCACAAACACCCAGCCAGTCCCACGCGGCATAGGCCAGGCCACCCACGCCGCCCAGCACGCTCGAGCCCAGGTAATAGGCGAACAGGTACAACGCTGAAGCTTCCGCACGCATCGAACCGGCGCGGCTGCCAACCCAGCTGCTGGCCACAGAATGGCCGCCGAAGAAACCGAACGTCACCAGCGCGATACCCACTGCCATCGCCGACAGCCACGGCATCGCCAGCAGCACGATGCCGGCGGCGATCAGGCCGAAGGAGATCGACAGGATGCGACCGCGCCCGTAGCGCGTCGCCTGCTGGCCCATCCAGGCCGAACTGAAGGTACCGACGAGGTACACGCTGAAGATCAACCCGACCACGGTCTGGCTGAGGTGGTACGGCGGCGCCAGCAGGTGGTAGCCGAGGTAGTTGTAGAGGGTGACGAACACGCCCATCAGCACGAACGAGGTGGCGAACAACCACGGCAGGCCAGGGTCGGCGAACAGCGTGCGCCAGCGCGCGGGCAACTGGCGCAGGCCACTGCGGCTGGCCTGGAAGTGGCGCGACGGCGGCAGCTGCAGCCACAGCAGCACGGTGCTGGCCACGGCGATGATCGAGACCACGCCGATGCCCCAGCGCCAGCCCCAGTGGTCGGCGATGATGCCGGCCAGCAGGCGCCCGCTCATGCCACCGATGGCATTGCCGCCGATGTACAGGCCCATCGCCAGGCCCAGCGCGCGGCTGTCCATCTCTTCGACCAGATAGGTCATCGCCACCGCCGGTACGCCGCTCAGCGCCAGCCCCAGCAGGGTGCGCAGCACCAGCAGGGTGGACCAGTCATCGACCAGTGCCGTGCACAGCGACAACGTGGCCGAGGCCAGCAATGCAACGATCATCAACGGACGCCGGCCGACTGCATCGGACAGCAGGCCTGCCAGCAGCATGGCCACGGCCAGGGTGCCGGTGGTCAGCGACAGCGACATCGCGCTGCCCGCAGCGGACACGCCGAAGTGGCGGCTGAACTCGGGCAGCAACGGCTGCACCGTGTACAGCAGGCCGAAGGTCGAAAAGCCGGCGAGGAACAGTGCCAGCGCGGTGCGGCGGAAGGCCGGCGTTCCCTGCTGGATGCGGGTGTCGGCGGAAGCGTGGTCAGTACGGGGACGGTCGGCAAGGGCCGCCGGAGTTTCGCCAGTCATGGGGGCGGTGGGCCGTGGGGGCGGCCGGAATGGAGGAGACGGGCCTCAGACTAGGCCCGTCCATCCAGTCGATCCATAACCTGATAAGTCAGGATTGATACTTTTGACATATCGATTCAGCTTACAGTCGCTGCCACTCGAAGCCGTCGCCACGCCGGTAATAGACCGCCACCGCACGGCCGTAGATCTTGTCCGCATCGACGAAGCCGAAGAAGCGGCCATCGAAGCTGTTGCCGCGATGGTCGCCCAGCACCAGCACCTTGCCGGCGGGCACCTGCAGATCCGCGATGTCCGGGCCACCGCCCCTGTCCAGGTCGAGGCTGGCGCGGCGCTCACCGAAGGCTTCGGTATCGGCCAGGTCAGCGATCTGCAGCGGCTGGCCGTTGATGCTCAGGTGGCCATCGTGCAGTTGCACGTGGTCGCCGGCCACGGCGGCGACGCGCTTGATCAGGCGGGTGCCGTCGGCCGGTGAATCGAACACGGCCACCTCACCACGCTGCGGCGTGCCGGTACCCAGCAGTTCCTTGCTGGTGAACGGCAGGCGCAGGCCATAGGCACGCATGTCCACCACCACCCGGTCACCCGGTTGCAACGTCGGCTGCATCGAGCCGCTGGGCACGACGTAGTGGTTGGCGAGGGTATCGCGGGCGGCGGCGAGCAGGCCCAGCATCACCAGCAGGGGCAGTGCCTCTTTCTTCAGCCAGGTGAGCGCGCGCTCTGGGAACGGCGGACGGGCTACAGCATCCATGTCAGGCTCCGGGTGGGTGGTATCGGCATCAGACCACATCCGGCCCGAAGAGGTTCCCGGTAGCGCCGGGCCGTGCCCGGCGAGCGCACAGCGCGGCCGCTTCGACGTGTCGCCGGGCATGGCCCGGCGCTACCGATGCAGGGTTACGCAGGTTTTACGCCCAGGCCCGGCACGGGGCATCGCACCTTTACGGCCACCACGCGCATCGTGTGCCTACCGCGCCGCAGGGCGCTTTCCGCAAGGTGTTGTATGACCCTCCTGGTGATCCGGCATGCGTCGCCGTCGGTGCCGCGTCCGCTGCTGCCGGCCGAGTTGTCCGGCCATCCGGTGCTGTGCACCGACTGCGCCAGCCTGGCCGATGTGCGCCAGTGCCTGTGCCAGCCGCAGGCGCGCAGCGCGGACTGGGTACTGCTTGATGTCGGCGCGGCTGACGAGGCGCAATGGTGTGCCGAGGGCGGCGCGTTGCAGGCGGCATTGGACGGTCTGCCGGCGGAGTACATCGAACTGCAGTCACCCCATCAGCCTGGTCTGGAAGCGCGCCTGCGGCTACAGCATGGCCCGGCCGCCGTGGTGGTCGACCAGCGCAGCCAGCAGGCGGGCTATCCGTTGTCGTTGGCCATCGTCGGCCGCCGCCTGGCACGGGAGGGCTGAGCCATGTCGATCTTCATCATCCGTGGCCCGGAAGCGGCTGGCGCGCTGATCCGTACCGCCGCGCCGCTGCCGGCGCCGGTACTGAAATCACTGGTGCACCGTGCGATCGATGCAGGCACCAGCGTGGCGATCCGCGCCTGCGGTTCGGAACAGGAACTGCTGGACGCGCTGCGCGTGGCCGACCACAGCCGTGGCGAAGTGACGCTGCTCGATCCGGGCGCATGCGCCGACAGCCTGCGCCTGCAGCGGCTGTTGCCGTACCTGCACAACGCGTACGTGGAAGTGCATGACGACGGTGCGGTGGCCGAGCCGTGCCTGCCGGCGGGTGTGGGTCAGCGATTGGGGATCGCGGCCGGATACGGTGCGCAGAGCTATGTGCTGGCGCTGGACATCGCGCTGGATCACCTGGGGTTGGCCGAGCAGGCGAACCGGGTGCATGTAGGGACGTGATGCGCTTCGGTAGAGCCGAGCCCATGCTCGGCTGCCTTTCCAGA
>NZ_QAIJ01000221.1:0-569 GCF_003060985.1 Stenotrophomonas sp. HMWF023 | reverse complement strand
CCCCCGCCGTTTTTCTTTCGTACTTCAGGCCGCGATTACTTCAGGCCGCGGAATTTCAGCAGCGGTTCCACCGACGGGTCCTTGCCGCGGAAATCGCGGTACAGGGTCGACAGTTCCACGCTGTTGCCGCGCGAGAGGATCTTGTCGCGGAATTCCTGGCCGTTGGCGGCGGTCAGGCCACCGTGTTCGGTGAACCACTGGTAGGCGTCATGGTCCAGCACTTCGGCCCAGAAGTAGGCGTAGTAGCCGGCCGAATAACCGCCACCCCAGATGTGGTCGAAGTAGGTGGTGCGGTAACGCGGCGGCACCTGCGGCAGGTCGACCTTGAACTTCTTCAGCGCGCTGGCTTCGAAGGCGCCGACATCCTGCAGCGGGGCATCGGCCTTCTGCGTGTGCCAGGCCAGGTCGAGCAGTGCGGCCGACAGGTACTCGGTGGTCGCATAGCCCTGGTTGAAGCTGCGTGCCTTGAGGATCTTGTCGACCAGTTCCTGCGGCATCGCTTCGCCGGTCTTGTAGTGCTTGGCGTAGTTGGCGAACACCTTCGGGTCCAGCGCCCAGTGTTCGTTGAA